>PUPD01000183.1 GCA_003552985.1 Spirochaetaceae bacterium | reverse complement strand
GACACTCGGTAACTTCATGCGGGTGCTGGGCCTCGTCAGCCCTTCCGAGGCGGTAGCCCTTGGCGGGACCGGCCAGGCGCTTGGATTCGTGCACGCATTGCGCAATTCGCTGATTGTTACCGCGACCATCACTGCCACGCAAGTATTCTTCAGCGCCTGCGCCGCGTATGCCTTCGCACGGCTGCGCTTTCCGTTCCGTGACGGCCTGTTCAGCCTGTACGTCGGCGCGCTGATGATTCCGTTGATCGTAACCGTGATTCCGAACTTCGCGCTCATCCGTGATCTGGGCTGGTTGAATACCTATCGCGGCATCGTGGCGCCGTTCTTTTTCATGACGCCGCTGGCTGTATTCTTCATGCGGCAGTTCTTCGTCAGCATCAACAAGGAGCTGGAAGAATCCGCCTACCTCGACGGTGCCGGACGGTTGACGACCGCCTTTATGATCGTATTCCCGATCAGCAAACCGGCGCTGATGACCTGTGCGATCATCGTAGCGACCACTACCTGGAATGAGTACCTCTGGATGCTGATCGTTGGTCGCGACCGCGCCGTCCGCGTACTGACCGTCGCGTTGGGCATTTTCCGGCAGCAGACGCCGCAAGGGGCTCCCGACTGGGGCGGCCTGATGGCAGGCACAATGCTGGCGACGATCCCGATTACGATCGTCTTCCTGCTGCTGGGCAAGCACGTGGTCAACTCTATAGGCCACACCGGGTTCCGTTGAGGTCGGCCCGGACCGAACAGCTGGGTAATCGACCGGCGGCCGGTGTTCAGCACCCCGCCGGCTGAAACAATCAGGAGGGTATAAGATGCCGAAGAGAATGATCGTCGTGTTGGCCGTCGTGGTCATCGTAATTGTGGTGGTGGTGTTTGCGACACGCGAGGATCCGGACGTGGTAGTCGACGATGACGTCACCATTGAGTACACGCTGTGGGATGCCGATCAGCTGCCGGCCTACGAAGAGGTGGCGCAGGCGTTCATGGAGGAACACCCGGAGATCGAGATCAATATCGTGCAGATGGGATGGGGCGATTACTGGGATGACCTGACCCGCAGGTTGGCGGTCGACGACGCACCGGATGTGTGGACCAATCATGTGGCGTTCTTCCGCGACTTCGCCGAGCGTGGACAGATGCTCGCGCTCGACGACTGGATCGCCGAATCCGAGCTGATCGACCTTGGCGCCTTCATGCCGGGACTGGTGGACCTGTTCGTCTACGATGGGAACACCTACGGCCTGCCGAAGGACTGGGACACCGTCGCGGTTCTCTACAACCGCGAGCATCTCGCTGAAGCCGGAATCGACCAAGAGGAGCTACAGGATCTCACCTGGAACCCGGATGACGGCGGCAGCCTGCAGGAGTTGATGGCCCGTCTTTCGATCGATGCCGCCGGCAACAACGGCCTCGATGCCGATTTCGACGCGAACAACGTGGTGCGTTACGGCATGACCTGGCCGTTTGACGGTATGAGCGCTTTCGGACAAACGCAGTTCGCGCATTTTGCCGCAAGCCTCGGCTGGGAGTTTCACGATGAAACCGGAACCCAGTTCTACTACGACGACCCCAGATTCGTGAACGTTATTCAATGGATGCGCGATATGACCGACGCCGGTTATGCGATGCCGTTCGAGGACAGCGAAAGCGTGAACGAGCTGTTCGTCGCCGGGGAGGCGTCACTGACTACCGACGGCTCCTGGATGATCGGGTTCTACGTCAGCGGCCTTGGAGACGAGGTCGGGTTCGCGCCGCTGCCCATTGGGCCGGAAGGGCGCAACAGCATGTTCAATGGTTTGTCGGACGCCATCTGGGCCGGCACGGAGCATCCTGAGGCAGCCTGGAAATGGGTGGAGTTCATGGCCACGCGCGAAGCTCAGGAAATCGTCGGCAGTCACGGCGTGGTGTTCCCGGCAATTGAGTCGGCAACCGAGATAGCGCTTGAAGTCTACGCGGATCGCGGGATCGACGTGAGCGCGTTTACTGAGCTTGCGTTCGATGAGGACCAAACTCACCTGCATCCGATCGTTGGAAACGCCCCCCAGATCGCGAGCATCATGCAGGACGCGTTCGAGCGAATCTGGCTCGGCCCGGTTGACCCCGCCGAGGAGCTCTCCCGAGCCAACGCCGAGATCGAAGACCTGTTTTAATTGCGATCGAATCGAACAGGGAAGCGCGCGTGCCGGTGAGCACGCGCAGCCCTCACACGCAGGCGAAACGGTATAGCGATTCACCGCGGCGAGCCGAGTCGACAAGGGCCCGGCTCGCCGTTCTTCTTTCCGCTGCCACGGTGCTCCCGCAGCGCCTCACAGGCCCGGTCTCTAAGCAGCGCCGCGCGGGCCCGGCCGCCGCCGGGGGGTGGCTGTCAGGCAGGGGCTTCTCGACCGATTACAACCCGCTCCGGCTGTGGTATACTGATTTATGATGAAGCAGCTTGAATATGCAGAAAGTGCAGGCACTGAGCCCCTGAACGCGTTTGCCGAAGTGCTCCATGCCGGCTACGAAAAATGCGCGCCGAAGCACTACGCATCGATTCCACGTGACCACTACTTGCTTCATCTCGTGCTCGCAGGTCAAGGGAAGCTTCGCGTAGGGCAACAACTGTATCGGCTCCGCAGCCACCAGTGTTTTCTGATCCGGCCCGGACAGGAGCACGCCTACCAGGCGGATGCCGAGAATCCGTGGGAATACATCTGGCTCGGCTTCTGCGGGGTGACCGACCACGCGCTGCATCAGGTGTACGGCGTAGCCCCGGATGCCGCCGCCTTCGCTCCGGCCTCCCCGGCCCGGCTTGAGTTCCACATGCGCCGTATCTTAAGCGCCCTGCAGAGCCCGAACCCGCTCGAACAGCTCTACAGCCGGGCGATCGCGGTGCTTGCCCTCGGGTGCCTCGGCGAGCGGCACGGCGTGGCCGATAATGGTCGATCGCAGCCCGACTATGTCGATGAGGCGGTCTCCTACATTGAGTCGCACTACGACAACATCAAGAGCGTGCAGGCGGTCGCGGATTACGTCGGGCTCGAGCGGTCGTATTTCTCGAAGCTTTTCCAGGAACGCACCGGAATAAGCGTTGCGCGGTTCATCGCCGAGACCCGCATGACGCATGCCAAACGCCTGCTCGTCGACACCGAATACAAGGTGCATGTCATCGCCAACATGGTGGGGTACGAAAACTACCAGTCG
>PUPD01000054.1 GCA_003552985.1 Spirochaetaceae bacterium | reverse complement strand
GTCTTTATCGGGACGCGCCCGTGCTGATCACCATGGAGATGGAACCGCTTCATGCCTAAGCTCAAGCGCATGTCCGGACGACAGATTGTCGCGATCTTTGAAGACCTTGGATTCGAGGTAGTCTCTCAACGCGGAAGTCATGCGAAGCTCCGACGGGTGTTGAAATCCGGTACCAAAGAAACGTTAACCATTCCCATCCACGACGAACTGGATAGAGGAATGGAGCTCCCCCGGTTTCGTAGACACCCGAACTGGCCCTATCGTTCTATGAGACCAGAGCGGCTGAGGTTGCCGCAGGTTACGAGGCGGTCGATTTTTCGCTTGTACTGCAGCCGGTGTTGGAGCACTTGAGCGCGGCACACGCGTGTTGGAGATTGGGTGCGGAAGCGGGCGTGATGCGGCGGTACTCCTCGATCGCGGGTGTGACGTAACCGCGACCGATGCAAGTGACGCCATGCTCACCGAGGCGGCCGCGCGCCATCCGGAACTGGAACATCGATTGGCACAGCACATGCTCCCGGAGCCGCTTCCGTTTGCGTCGTACAGCTTCGACGGGGTAATCGCGATGGCGGTGATCATGCATCTTTCCCATGAAGAGATTCGGGAGGCTTTCGGCGAGATTGTGCGCGTCCTAAAACCGCACAGGCTTTTCGCGTATTCGGTTAACACCGAGCGCGCCGGACTGGACCGGCGAGGCTATGACGACCGCGGCCGATACTTCACCTGCCTACCGGCTGCAGAGTGGCAGCAACTGCACACCGAGGCGGGGTTTGCGACACTGGACCTTCGTGAGCAGGGCGACTTGGGCGGGCGAGCCGGTGTCAACTGGGTGAGTTTCGTCGCCCGGCGCCGCGCCGTCTCGGTAAGAACTCGTATGTAAAGTGCAAGGGCGAATTCCCCATTATTGCAAATAGAATTCCCCAGGCCCTCGGTGGGGAGTTTTGGGCTACTGTCGCATAAGTGAGGTCTTCACTCTGTGGCTCTCTCCGTCGAATATCAGCAGGTGGCTGTGGTGCACGAGGCGGTCGATCCGCATCGGCGGCGAGACCGTGAGCTATCTCAGTTCGCACGGTGCCCCGACGCCCCCGCACCTGCACGCCCCGCGGCGGTCGGCCGGGTTCTGGGCGCACAAGCAGCGGATCATGAGCCTACGGTCCACCCACGTGCAGGCCATCATCGACGACCCGCCGTTGTTCGGTCTTTCAGCCGAAGAGGTTCACGCCGCCTACAAGCGCCACAACGAACGGCTCGGCCATGAGGGCAAAGCGCGGCTCGAGCTCATTCAGCAGGCCGCGCGCAGCGGCTGGGTTCGCGTGCGCCACTACGGCGGCAGAGGCCGCGACTACTGGTCTATCGGAGCCGATAACATCGAGCGGCGGCGCGACACTATCAACCTGTTTGTGCGCTTCGCCTTGGAGCAGGGGTTTGCCTACCGTGGGCAAGAGCTCTTCATCGCCGGCTACGACCACGAGCAGGCCGAGCGCATTGTCGCGGAACTGCGGGAGAACAAGGCCGCTCCGCTCGAGCGCTACTGCGCGTTTGCGCTCACGCGTGCCTACCTTGCCGAGAAGAGCGCCGCACACGCCGGGCGCGAGGCCACCCGGCGGCTCGGCGAAGCGCTTGGCTACAACCCGCACAAGGGCGGCTTTCTCGATAAGTTTGAGCGTCACAGAACCGAGTTCAACACCCTATCCCGGCCGGTGCCGTACGCTTACCTCGATGCAATCGGGGCCGACCGCGACGAACTCCAAGCCTGCCTCGAAGCGGATCTCGCCCGCTACCACCACGAACGCGAAAAACCGCGTTTTCCCACAACCGCGGCCGTTCGCTACATGCCGACCGTCTACGCAACGGTTTGCTTCCCGCTCGGCACCACCGAAGAACAGGCCCTTCGCATCCTGCAGCACCAACGGCACGCCCGCTTCATACGCTTTATCGTCTACGAGGCACTGCTAAGCATTCGCATTCCCACGGGCGCCGAGTCGCAGCCCGAATATATGTGGTTCCCGCCGCACTGGAGTTGGCAAAAGAACCGGCTCGAGGCGTCCCCGCGCCCGGGCGAGTTCGGCGTGATGCGGATTCGGTGAGCGCCGGGGGGACGGGATGTGCCTGAGAGTGGTTGGGGCGACAAGGACTAACGGCCTCGTCGGCCTGCGGGGGATAGTAGCGCAAGGCTCACAGGCCGGAACCTTTAGCTTACGCGGAAGCACCCGGTGCGATGCCGCGCGGCCCCGCTCCGGCCACTCACATCTTGCGAGCGCCGTCGGCGCCGTTATGAGCCTGCGAACCGCGGTCGGTGCTGCGCTTTCGCGAAATCTTGCCCTTGATTGCCGTTTCGCGGTTGCGCTCGCGGATAACTTTTCCAATTATTAATCCGCCCGGCGAGTTGATCGTCGTGCAGCTCCTCGCCGGCCGCGGTGAAGCCCCCGGCCTCAACGACCCGCACAAACGTCTGAAGGAGAATGAGATCAAGTACCGGAGTCTGTGCTGAGGTGGTTTACAGATGTCTCACAACGGATACGCACCGTCGGTGAGTGCGGGGGCGTTTACGCATATCCCGGAGAACTCGGGTTGCGCAATCGCGCAGCTGCTGACCGAGCACGCTTGCGCGCGACCAGCAAAACAACGATCCAGGCGAGGCAGGAAACAATCCAGACAAGGCTGCCGGCCAGGGCATAAACGTCCCCGCTACGTAGCGCAGAGGCTACGAACAGAAAACCGGAAATGGAGAACCCGAACAAACCTGCGACATCGATAGAGTACATATGCTCGCCATCTTAACGCATGTAGCTACACTATGTCATCCTTGCCGCCGGCAATCGCGCATTGCATTCACCGGTCAGATTGACGGTACGCATCTTTCATTCTGCTCAGCGACTGGACAATCTTCTATCTCGCCTGGTGGATATAATGTCGTCATTTATCGCATCCTCCGACTTGGGTTCGCTGGTCATCAATAGACTCCACAACGAAGGCCTCTACTAGCCAGTCCTTGTTATGGGGCGATCGATGGAAAAGCCATGTATCTGAAGCGGGAAGCTCGTTACGCCCGTATATACTCGTGTGAGTACGGCAATCTCTGTTGCGACGACGGCGGCGGACCGGTACGTTCCCCGTGGGCGCAACTTCCGGCCGTTCTTCCGCCACGACCGACGCCTGTTCGCCGAGGTGTCTCGTTTGATC
>PUPD01000003.1 GCA_003552985.1 Spirochaetaceae bacterium | reverse complement strand
TCGAGTAGCCGGTAAGTGCGCAGCCGGCACGCTGCGAACCACGACTGTCGGTGATTTGGGCAGCATCCCTCGCCGCACGGCCGTTTCGCGCTTGCAGTCCGAGATAAGTTTTCCTATAATTGTGACAACCCGGCTACGCTGCTCGGCTGCGGCGACGGTGCGCTGATCAGCCTCGGAACGAGCTACACTGTTTGCGGTCCCATGACCCAGGTGGTGCCCTCGGAGGACGACAGCTACAACGTGTTTGGCTATCGGCCCGGCTACGCGATGGCGCTCACGGTGATCACCAACGGAGGTAAGCTGCACGATCAGTTCTGTTCGCGCTATGCCGGCGGCGACTGGGGCCGGTACGCGGAGCTGGCCGGTACGGAGGATCTCGACGGCGACAGCGAACCGTTGATGCTTCCTTATCTCAGCGACGAGAGTGTGCCGGTTGCTCCGGCCGGAATCGTGCGCGATGGGGTTTCGGAAGATGATCCTGCCGGCAACGTGCGTTCGTTGCATTTCTCGCAGGTCGCCTCGATGCGGCTGCACTCCCGCCACCTGAGTGACGTCGAACGGCTTTGTATCGTTGGCGGCGGCTACCGGAACACCCTGATGCGCCAGGCCTTAGCCGACGCATTTCAGGCCGAAACCTATACCATAGACAATGCCGATATGGCTGCGCCGTTCGGGTGCGCGGTGAGTGCGGCTCGCTACGCGCTCGGTATGAGTTATCCGGAGGCAGCCGAGCGCTTCGTGCGTGCCTCCTCCGAAGGCCGCTGCCGACCGACGCCTGAACGCGGTGAGCAGTACCGCAAGCTCGTCGCGCGTTATGCCGAGCTCGAGCGCCGCTGACGCGCGCGTGCCTGCTTCGCCGTAACGGCGTAACCTGCCACGAGGCCGGCGACAAATGAGTCGCCCAGTCCGACCGACCAATGCTCGCCGCCGGCCAGGCGGGTTGGGACGGCTACGGCGTAGTAGCCGCCGTGGCGGCGCCCTCGTTCGGTGCCAAAGTCCCGGCAGCTCCGGGCGCCGGTCTCGTGGAGACCCAGTTCGTTATGGAGGGCTGCCAGTCGCTCGGCATCGGCGAAGGCTCCATAGTGATAGCGGGCGGCAGCAGTTAGGCAACCCAGGGCGAGATCGCGGGCCATGGTGGCAGGTGCGCTCAGACACACTCCGAGCGCCCATTCTTGCGTGTGAAGCACCAACTTGCTCACGTTGAGGCGCGCTGCAATCCGTGCGGCAAGTGTAGCGGCGGTCTCAAGGTTCTTGGTGCTCGGTTGCGTGCCAAGGAGCACTTCACTCAGTTCGCGGAACTCTTGGGCGTTCATTCCGACGCTCGTACGGTCGGTCAACAGCCCTAAGATATCAGCGACGCCGTTCGGAAGAGCACGGGTGTCGGAGAGCTCGACATGTTCAATTAGGCGGGGATTGGTTTGCTTCCAGCGCGTGATCGCGGCGGTCATAGCTTGGATTCGGTTTCTGTAGACCGAACGGTCAAGCAAGTTGTAGCCGCAGATCACAGCCGCGTCAACGCTCGAAACGTTCGCGTCCATCCAGGCGGTGAAATCCCCCTCTATCTGTAGCTGGGAAGCCGCCGGATCGACGGTGAAGATTATTCTGTCGGCTGTGGGGGCCAGATACCTGGTACCGGCGATCTCAAGACTTGATCCCGATTTGTACTGCACAACGTAGTGTAGCGGATCAGGTTGGTCTTCCGAGACCGCTGTGGCCGGGCGCAGCAAGGCGTTTTGCGGAACTAATACCTGGTCGCCGAGCAAAGAAGTCAGCAACTCACCGCGAGAGGGCAGGTACAACGCCGTTTCGAAGGACAGGTGTGAGAGCTGCTTCGCGGCAATCGCCGCGGTCCCCCCTATGCTCGGCACGCCACGGAACGTCTTCGAAAGCCACTCCGTAGCACTTCGCCCCTCGACCTTCCATTCACCGCCGATTCCCTTGGGGAGGCAGTGAGCAACAACACCCGCGAGTTCCTCGGGGCGCTTGAGTGTGCCTTTTGTAAAAGCCTGTAGGGGGACGGTCCGCGTTTCTTCCGGCCTCGTTTTGGAGGGTTTCCGGACCCGAGTGCTCAGCAGCGTTTGCGCGATCATGGAGCTTGCAGCGTCGGTCAGGTTGCTTACGATGTCTACATTGGCGTGGTACGCGCAGGCAACGCGGGGTCGGTCGCCCGCGTCTGGGACGGCAGAGGCTTGCTAGAGGACGGTTTGTAGTGCGGCTTGGTACGGTTCGGAGTGCGTTCGGGCGGCTTCGTCGGGCATCTACAGTAGCTCCTGATCTCTAGCAGTTTCGTGAGTAGGGCGTATACATCGTTACTAATCCATACGTAGTGAAAATTTGCGTTTTTCGACGACAAAACCGTTGACAAGTACGTTCTAAAAATAACATAATGGGTACTCAAATGCAACACAAGTGCGTGTTAAAACGCACACATTAATCACTCAACGCGGTAGAGAGCGGATGGCAAAAGGTACAGCAGACAGCATTTGGGAATACATAGATCTCGCGAACTTCGCCTCGATAGAGGAGCTGACGGACCTTTTCGGTGTGTCGCCGATGACGGTACGCCGCAATCTCGATCGCCTTGAGAAAGAAGGCAAGATATTCCGTGTCGGTCCGGGGGCAATCAAAGCAACGCACCTCCGTGCGTCGGACCGCCTCGGCAGCGGAAGCCTTGGACGCAACGTTGAGGAAAAGCAGGCTATCGCTGCGTATGCGGTGGGCCTTATGGACTCCAGTTCAACCATATTTCTTGATGCCGGCTCCACCTGCTATTATCTCGCCCGGCTGTTTCCGGGTGACCTGCGCGCCTCAGTGATTACGTACAATCTCGACATGGTGGCCCTTTTGCGCGAGAAGCTTGGAGTGCGAGTGATCTGTCCGGGTGGAGAGTTCGACAGTCAATTGAACTCGCTCGCGGGTCCCCATGCTGAACAGCAGCTGAGCTCGTTTACTGCCGATGCCGCCTTTATCGGCGCCGGAGGACTTGACCCTGAAACAGGAACGCAAGAGAACTCTATCGTTCAAATCCCGCTTAAGAGGATAATGAACACGAACGCACGTGAGAGCTATCTGTTGATAGATTCCACGAAACTCGAGAGACGCTCCTACTTCATTGGAACACCGACGGCAGAGTTGAAACATGTCATCACCACGACCAAAGCGGACTCTGAGAAGGTAGAGCTCTTGCGCGAAGCCGGGGTTGCAGTTAC
>PUPD01000177.1 GCA_003552985.1 Spirochaetaceae bacterium | reverse complement strand
GTCGGTATCTCACTGACCTATTTCCGGTACTCCACCTGGAAGGGCCGCTGCCTGTACCTCGAGGACCTCATCGTCACGGCCTCGCGCCGTGGGGAAGGGATCGGCAAAGCGCTTCTGGAACGCACGATTGAGTATGCCCGCGAAAGCGGCTGTCGCTCGGTGATCTGGCAGGTTCTCGATTGGAACACAAGCGCGATAGAGTTCTACGAATCCTTCGGAGCCGAGCTGCAACCGCAATGGGTGAACTGCGTGCTCCCGTCCGAGCGCTTTTAGGGATAGCCTCCCAACCGGTGCCACGTTTGCTACAGCCCCGCGGCTCCGGCGATTGCACCGGCCCGCCGCTACTCCGCTGTGTGCCGCCGCGTTAGGTCGGTGTAGCGCGCGAGGAACTTCCGCGTGAGCACCCGCGTGATCAAGGCGGTAAGCCACCAGTTCAAAGTCGTCAACGAAATCCAGCGCCGGCGCCTGAAGTCTTTGAGCGCCGCGCGCACCACCTCCGGCGCCGAACGCGCCCCGCGCATCTTCGTCCGCTTGCCGCCGGAAGCAACCTGGGCGAACTCGGTCTCAACCGGTCCGGGACAGGAGGCAAGCACATGCACTCCACGTTTGCGCAGCTCCGCCGCCAGCGCAACCGAAAAACTCAGGACATAGGCCTTGGTGGCGGCGTACACGGCGTGATTCGCGATCGGCACATAACCGGCAAGTGAGGCCACCTGAATAATCCCGCCGCCGGGGCGTATGTAGGGCAAGGCGTCGTAGGTGATTGCCGTCAACGCGCGGCAATTAAGGTCGATCATCGCAAGCTGCTGCTCGCGGTCGGCTTCCTCAAAACGCCCGTAGTGGCCGAAGCCTGCGTTGTTCACCAGGAGCGCGAGATCGGGTTGTTCCTCGGCCAGACGGTCACGCAGGAGATCCACCCCGGCGGGGGTCCCAAGATCAGCCTGAACCGCGACCCCCGGCACGTTCTCGAGTCGCGCCGCCAGCTCTTCGAGCCTGTCGGCGCGACGCGCCACCAACCAGAGTTCATCGAGCCCGGAGTCCATTTCCCGGTCCACCTGCAACGCGAACTCGGTTCCCAGGCCGGCGGAGGCGCCGGTTACGATAGCAATACGTTTCATGTGCCACAAAGGTATCATAGGCGCGCGCGGAGGTCACCTCATCCGCGGGCCGGTTGACGGACTGGCCGGCCCGCCGGTTCGCCTCGCCGAGGCGGTTCGCCGTGACAGCGCCAACGCAGCGATGCCGCGCCGCGCTGGCATCGATCAGGCTATCGTGCTACCATGGATGGTTAGTTATGCGAATCACGTTTCTGGGCACCGGTACCTCGAACGGCATCCCGGTTGTTACCTGCTCCTGCGAGGTCTGCAAGTCTGACGATCCTCGGAATCAGCGTACGCGCACCAGCATTCTGGTGGAGAGCGACGGCGCCACCATCCTGGTGGACACCGCGCCGGACTTCCGCCAGCAGGCGCTCCGGGAAGAGATCACATCGATTGACGCGGTCCTGTTCACGCACGCCCACGCCGATCACATCCACGGGCTGGACGACCTCCGTCCGTTTTGCTGCAGCAAGGCCGTGTACGGGTACAGCGACCGTGACACCATCGAGGATCTCCAACGCAGGTTTGACTACATCGTCGACCGCAGCAAATGGACGCCGGGGCGGCCCCGGCTGGTCCCGCGCATCCTGACCCCGGGAGTGCCGGTTCAGGTCGGCGATCTGGAGGTCTTGCCGGTGCGCATCATGCACGGAGACGCCCCCATTCTCGGTTTCCGCATCGACGATTTCGCCTACCTCACCGACTGCAAGGCGATTCCGGAAGATACGTATCCGTTGCTCGACGGCGTTAAGGTCGTTGTGCTCGGCGCGTTGCGCTACAGCAGCCACCCGACGCATCTCTCGGTCTCGGAAGCGCTCGAGGAGGCCGAACGATTAGGGGCGGAGCTTACGTTTCTCACTCATATGTGCCACGATATCGATCACGAGACGCTCGCCTCGGAACTGCCGCCCGCAGTACAACCGGCCTTTGACGGGCTGGTGCTCCAACGGCGCAACGGCTCGCTACGGCCTTCCTCCGCGCTTTCAGTCACCGGCACCGAACGCATCGGTCACGCCTTCGAATCCTCAGCAGCGGCCGGCAGCTCGTAACGTTTCGGGACATAGCTTGCGCCGGTCTTGTTCTTGCCGAGTGAGATCATCCGCTCCACCGGTGAAAGATGCATCGGCGCCTTCTTCGGAATCGAATGATAATCGATCAGGATCCCCCCGTCACGCTCATAGATGTGAAAGTAGCCGATTCGGAATGAGGGATAGTAGACGTCCGGGAGCAGCGTGAGCCGCGAGCTGAGCCGCGTGAGGCGCTTGAGCCAGGTGCCGGTGTTGATGACCACGCGCCCATCGAGCTCGGTCAGGGATGTCTGATGGGTGTGCCCGTAGATAAACAGCGCCACGTCGGGGTTGGCCTCGAACACGTCGCGCGCCGCCTGCAGATAGCCGGCCGCCTTGGCGCGCAGGTGACGACGGGTGAAGCGCAGCTCGTAGCGGTCGAGCGTGGTCCGAAAGTCCCGGATGAGAATGTACACCGGAATCGCGACCAACAGCGCCACGAGCAACGCCGTGACGTTCACTACCACGAAGTAGCGGAATACCAGCCCAAAGAGCGGCGGGCGATACATCAGCCCGTTTCCGAAGAACCGCGTCGGGATCACGCTCAGGTTCTCAAGCTGCGCACCCACCATCACTATGAGACTCACACCGGTCAGCAGCAGAAACGGCACCAACAGCCAGCGCAACAGGGGGTTCATCTCCCGGTAAAAGTAGTTTGACAGCAACCAGTTCGGTACGTTTTCGCTGGGGCTGACCGATTCAATATCGCGCAGCCAATCATTGCGGCCAAGACGCGACTTCTTGCTGGCGGTGCTCACGAGCCGCTCAGTGATGAAGTAACCGACCGGTTTCGCATGCGGGTCGCCGAAGCGCTCGATGCGGTTGTGCATGTCGTGCTGATTACCGTGCTCGATCCAGATCTTGCGCTTACCGCAGCTGCGCGTGCTTGAGTAGTGGGGGTCAAGCGTAATGTTGTACTCAGCGAGCATGGGTCCGAACTCGGGGTAACAGGCGAGGTCGTGATCGTGGTTTCCGGGCGTGATCGTAATCTGCACGTAGCGGCCGGTCTCACGAAACTGCTCGAACAGAGTTCGATGGCTACGCAAGACCT
>PUPD01000154.1 GCA_003552985.1 Spirochaetaceae bacterium | reverse complement strand
CCTATAAGGATGCGTGGTCGAACGAGAGCGCGCTCCAGTATCTGAAGCAGAAAAAGGGGACCCAGTTCGATCCTAACCTCGTAGACGTGTTCCTATCGATGCAGAACGTGGTCGAGTCAATCCAGCGTAAGTATTCGTATTGAGCGACGTTTCGTGCTTGTGCGCGGAGAGAGGTTGTCCTATAATGACCCAAATCCCAAACATGTGAGGGACATTAATGCCACTACAACTGAGTGACCTCGGAAAAGCAGTTCTGGATACCGAGTATGCCGTTCGCGGGCCGATCGTAGCACGCGCTCAGGAGCTCGAGCGGGAGGGGCGTGAGATTGTTTTCTGCAACATCGGAAACCCTCAGGCGCTCAAGCAGAAGCCGATTACCTATCTGCGCCAGGTTCTGGCGCTGTGTGAGTATCCGGAGCTGATCGAGAGCGCCAAGACGCTCTTTCCATCCGACGTACGCGATACCGCACAAGCGCTGCTGAACGGCTCCAAGCACGGGCTCGGCGCGTACTCCGAGAGCAAAGGCGTGCGGATGATCCGCGACGCGGTTGCGGAGTTCATTCGGGATCGAGACGGAATCGAGGCTGATCCGGAGAAGATCTTCCTCACCGACGGGGCCAGTAAAGGCGTACAGTCGGCGTTGCAGGTGCTGATCTCCGGCCCCAGTGACGGAGTCATGATTCCGATTCCGCAGTACCCGCTGTACTCGGCTACGATCACGTTACTCGAGGGCCGGCAGGTCCCGTACTACATGGACGAGGAACACGACTGGCGCCTGTCGCGTGAGATGCTCGAGGATGCGATCAACCAAGCGAAGCAGGACGGTACGAACGTCAAAGGGATTGTGGTCACCAACCCGGGCAACCCAACCGGCTCGGTCTTTGACCGCGACAACGTCGCGATGATCATCGATTTCGCGCGTGAGCACGGCCTGACGATTCTGGCCGACGAGGTCTACCAGGAAAACGTCTATCTTGCCGGTGGCGAGTTCGTGTCTTTTGCGAGGGTCCTTGTCGAGACGCAGAACACCGAGGTCAGCTTGTTCAGCTTCCACTCGTGTTCTAAAGGGTTCCTCGGCGAGTGCGGGCATCGCGGCGGATACTTCGAGGTTCGAAACATTCCGGACGACGTGATAGCGCAGATCCTGAAGCTGCAATCGGTCAATCTCTGCTCAAACCTTCCGGGGCAGGTCGCTACCTACTGCATGGTGCGCCCGCCGCGGCCGGGGGAAGAGAGTTACGACCTGTATGTCCGTGAACGAGACGGTATTCTCAACGCCTTGAAGGAGCGAGCCGGCATTATCGCCGAAGGCTTGAACGCAATCCCAGGTATCACCTGCAACACGGTGGCCGGTGCGATGTATGCGTTCCCGAAGATCACGCTGCCGGAGGGCAAGACCGACGCCGAGTACTGCATGGCGCTGCTCGAGGAAACCGGTGTATGCGTTGTACCGGGGTCGGGATTCGGGCAGATACCCGGAACCGCCCATTTCCGAACCACGCTGTTACCGCCCACCGAGAAGCTCAGGGAAGTGGTGGACAAGATCGCGGAATTTCACGCCAGGTATCGGTGATATAGCAGGTCGGGCGACTGTGCAGCCGGCGCACAGGTCGCCTCTACCATCCGGCGCGCCGGACCCAGAACAGGGCAACCGTTCCGGCTGCCAGCAGAAACCAGAGCGCCCGGTGGTAATCCAGGACGCGCCGGCCGTTGAAAGACGCGAACGGGAAAAAGGGCAGCAGCACCTCGAACAGGAGCAGCGTCTGCACCGGGAGCACCGCGAGGGCGAGGACGTTGTGCAGCACGCCTGGCGCGTCTGTAAGCCCGAATACCTCGTACGCCACCAGGAGCCAGGCGAGCGCCAGGACCGCAAAAGCGCCCGAAAACGCAACGAGAGCGAGGCGCGGGAGCTCAGTTCTGTAGCTCCACCGTACCGGCTTCGGATAATGCGAGCCCGGCGAGGGGAACACGCCTCCGAACAGCACGGTGATAAGCGCCGAAAGCGTGAGCCCGGTTTCCCAGATGCGATAGCGAAGCTCGAGCCCGAATCGCTGCGCAGCGAGTTTCATTATGCCTGAGCGCACCCCGAACACCAGCGCAATCGCTGCCGGAAGCTGCCACACCAGATGAGCATGAAGCTCGCCGGCGGCCCCTATCCGCAGACGCTGCAGTGCCACAAGCGCCGCCGTAATCACGACGTTCGCCAACCAGGCCGCTGCGCCGCCGCCGGGGATCGTGCTCGGCTGGTCCGCGGGCGAGGGCGCGGGCGCAGCAGACCGAACCCAGAGAAAATGGCCGATATCTATGGTGTGAAAGGTGGGCGGTGCAATCCGGAGAAGGCTGAGCCGGTATCGGCGGATCTGCTGCATGGGGCTAACCGGGACGAAGCCGAGGTCGGCGAACCGATTGCTCGAGGCGGTGTTGAAGCCCTCCACCGTAGTGAACAGCTCGTGGCAGCCGAGCTCCTGGAGCTGAGCAACTCCGTGAGCGACGAGCTCCGCCGCGAGCCCGCGCCCCTGAGCCTTTGGGTCGGTGAAGAGCCACTTCACGACGCCGCCGCGCCGGTTCCGCCTATACGTGAAGGTCTCGAGTGCCACTACGCCGGCGAGCTCCCCCGACAGCTCGTACACGAAGGTGTGGTCGGTCGGCGTGACGAAGCTGCCTTGAAGCGGACCGAATGCGCGACGCGCGAGTTGCTTAACTGCACGGCGTTCGTCGGGCCGCATGGGCCGGATACCGGTTGCATCGTTCACTGTCCGTTACCCCCATCTTACCGCGATGTTCCATCAGGCAACGCCGACAAGACTATACCCGCCGGCCAGCCGCGGTTCAACTGCCGGGCTCCGGCGTACCGGAGCCGCACCGTCCCGAGCCGCTCCCGTCACAGTCATCGGGCGCGGTCGAGATTGTTCCGGATCGCGCGCCGGCCGCGGTCAACCACCGATGGGTCACGATGCAGCACGGATAGGTAGTTGGCGAGCTCCATCGAGGCGTGCAGTTCAAAGGCAAGCTGGACCGGATCGGTTTCGGGATTGAGCTCGCCGTTCCCGATAGCCGTTTCGATCATCTCTGCAAGTATGCGCAGCCAGTCGTGCTGATTCTCTTCCATCAGGTCGTGGATGGACCCCGGCTGCGCATCGAACTCGGCCAGCAGGTGGGCGAAGAAACAGCCGCCGGGAAAGACGCGCCGTTCCACGTAGGACAGGTATGCTTCGCACAGGGTCTCGAGCTG
>PUPD01000243.1 GCA_003552985.1 Spirochaetaceae bacterium | reverse complement strand
TGCGGCCAGAGCCGGCAAATCAGGCGCGTAAGCAATCGTACCCAGCTGCTTCGGTGCCAAATCACACAGAGCGCATTCAGCACACTTCATGCTTGCAATCTGCGCGTCTGAAGTCAAACCTGCAGGCTTGCGAACCATTACCAGCTCCTTGTTTCCCGGCAACGCGATGACCTTACCCGGTTGAGGCAATCCCAACTCACCGGGCGTTACTCGCTTATAAGCTCCCCGCAAGAACCCTCGAGGATTGCGATACAGCACCCGAGTCTCGGCGTCCGCGGTTTCCAGTATTCCGCACAGTATCTCCGCCTTCGGCGTAATATGCAACGCCAAAATGACCGCCGCATACCCTTCGGCCGAAAGGTTGAGGCCGTTGCCTTCACGCAACGCCACGCTCCCGGCGAGCCCCTCGGGGCCGTGCGCGCGCAGCACGCCTTCGGCCGCCCGCAGGGCCTCCGGGTCGCAGTCGACCGCGGTGACATGGCACCCTCGTTCAGCCAACGCCAGGGCAGTCATCGGAAACGGCCCCGCCCCCAACTGCAACACCCGGTCGCCCGGCTGCAGCTCCGCCAGACCGTACTCCAGCTCGATCATGCGGCGATAGAACAGGCGCGTGTACAGGCCGGCCCAGCGCGGATACCGAGCTGCCAGCCGTTCGAGCGTCTGTACGCTGCGGACCAACAGGCGCTCTCCCCACCGCCCCGCCGACCCCGGCGCTGTGGTGTTCTCTGAACGCTCGTACATCGCACCCCCTTGGGACCGAATAGCCTTTGACCCTGCGCCCATCCCGGCCGCCGCGACCGCGGACAGCGCCAAGGGCCACCAGAAGCTGAAAAAGCGCGCCAGCAGCGTGATACCGGCGGCCTCCGCCGGCGGGACCCCTGCGGCTGCAAAGACCGCGATCATCGCGCCTTCATAGCTTCCGAGCCCCCCGGGGGTAAGAGGGAGCAGGCCGGCGAAGTACGCTACGAAGGTGGCGGCTACAATAACCCCGAGCGGCACCCCGACGCCGAGCAGCCGGGCGACCGCTGCAACCTTCAACGGATACAGTACCCACACTGCCATCGCGACCGCCACCAACACCCCGATGGTCCGCCGCGAATAGCGAGCTATTCCAAGCCGGCTCTTCACCCGCGGGAGAACAACCCGGAACACCGCAAGTGAACCCAGTCCTGCCGCCACGCCGATCGCCGGCATGCCTCGTTCGAACCCGGTGACCCCATACACCAGCTCGTTGCCAACCAGCAATAACATCACCGGCATCACCAGCGCCAGCCCGGCAATCATCGCCGCGGCGTGGGTGACGGCTGCGCCGGCTGCCGCCGGCGCGCTGACGCCGAACCGCTGCCGGAACAGCAACACCCGGGCGGCCTCACCGCCGAGCTTGGCCGCCGGTGTGACCGCTTCGACAAAGGAGCCGCCCAGGTAGCGCTGCATGACAGCCGGCCAGCGGACAGGGCCGACGGAGATCTCTCGCAGCAGGCGCACCCACTGGTATCCAAGCAGAGCGAGCGAAAAGCACTGCAGGACCATCAGGCCGACCACCCCGTACCATGGGACCGCAGCCAGTTGTACCCACACCTCGGTCAGCGTCCCTCGCGGTATGAGCGCTGCACCCGCGACGAGGATTGCGGCGGTCGCACCAAGCCGTGCCGTTGTCAGCCTGCCGGCCTTCGTCATGCCACATACCTCGAGCGGTCGACCAGGTGCAGCTCCGAACGGTCGAATGTCGGCATTCGGTGGCGTACCGCGCGGGCAGACGGCGCAGACGGTGTAAAGGTGCCGTACTCACCTTCCAAGCCGGGGCGTGGCAGTCTGAACACAACGCGCACTGCCCGCCGGCCGGGACCAGCCTCTGCGCATCGAGCGATATTCCGATAGATCGCGGTCTTCGGCCCGGCCTGCAACGCTACCAGGATCACATCGGCGGTGGGCAGGCGGTCCACGGAAGCGTCGGCTTCGAGAATCGAAACCCGTTCCCGGAGTTCTAATCGCGCCACAACGGCGCGTGCCTTCACCACCGCATCGGCGTCACGATCCACGCCGATCACCCGTGCGCCGCTGAGCTGTGCAGTGAGCACCGCCGTGAACGGTAGCGATCCGCAGCCGATATGCATAACCGTCGCGCCGGCGCTTACCTCGGCTAGCCGCAGCTCCCGGGCAACCAGCGCCCGATACGGGAAAGCGTATATATCAAAGAACCACGACCTCGACGCAGCACGCCGCTCAAGCGCCGCTACGAACCGCGCAATACTGCTCATCACAATCTCCCGGAAGGCTTACAGCGCGGCGCGATCGGACAGCCGTTGCAGTGGTCGGCTCCGGCACCGCCGGCGACACCATCCCCGGGCCGCCCGCTGAACGCGCAACGTGTCGATCTCGGGCCGTGGTGGAGGAACCACAACCCCAGGAGCAATGGTCTCAGTGCGGCCCGTCCAATGCATATAACGATCTCCCTGCCCCGGCGTCGTGTTTCAGTACCCAATGCTATGCGCCCCACATTTGTTTTGGCTTACCTAACTTTTAAAGGATAAACAGCGATTTGTCAATGATATAGTTCCGTGTTTATCGAAAAGCGGGTCGCAAGACGCGCGGCCGCGGTGCGGCCACCCGCACCGGCGACTCCGCGCCTCAACCCCTCAACACCTCCGCCTACGTTGTCCCGACCCGAGGAGGTGCGTATACTACGTCAACATGCATAAGGAGCACTCACCCTCGTCACAACCAGCCGCCTCGGAGGCGGCCGCCGGCCGTTCGCCCTTCACCGTGCCCCCGTCGCTCGTAAGGGCTCGATTAGCCGTACTCAGCATCTTCTTTGTCAACGGGGCCGCACTCGGCATATGGGTGCCGCACATCCCTATCGTGCAGTCGCGTCTGGAGCTCGGCCCGGCAGCTTTGGGGCTTGCGTTGCTCGGCGTCGGCGCCGGTTCGTTGATCGGAATGCCGACTGCCGGAGTATTGGTGAGCCGCTTCGGTAGCCGCGTGGTCGCGACCGCCGGCGCACTGGTATTCCCGCTTCTCGTTGCGGTTCCCGTTCTGGCGCCCGGGTTTCCTGTGTTAGCCGCGGGGCTCTTTCTGTTCGGTCTCGGGAACGGCGTGCTCGACGTGGCGATGAACGCGCACGCCGTGGGCGTTGAACGGCGGTATCGACGCTCGATCATGACCTCGTTCCACGCTGCCTGGAGTGTTGGTGGCCTGGCCGGAGCGATGGCCAGCGGTCCCGCAATCGAGCGGATCCCGTCTCCCGGTTTCCGTCTCACCGTTCTCATCCTCCCGCTGCTGATCGCCGCTGTGTGGGGCTATTGCCGCCTACTCCGCGACCTGGCAGACCACGGGAGCAGCACGGCGACCATCGCTCGCCCGCGCAAAGCACTTCTCGGCCTCGGACTGGTGGCGATGCTGGCGCTAATTGGTGAAGGTGCGATGGCTGATTGGAGCACGGTATATTTGTACGGAGAGATCGGCGCCGGGAGCACGGTTGCCGCCGCCGGGTACGCGGCCTTTGCGCTGGCGATGGCGATCGGGCGCATAGGAGGCGATACGGCGATTCGTCGCGTGGGCAGGCGCACCGTGCTCGTCTGGAGCGCGCGCTTAGGCGCTGCGGGGATGGCACTGGCGTTGCTGATACCTCATCCGGCAGTCGTGCTGGCCGGCTTTGCGCTGGTCGGTCTCGGTGCCGCGAACGTAATCCCGATACTGTTCACTACCGCGGGCCAGATCTCTCCGGACGCTCCCGGTAAATCGATAGCCGCGGTGGCGGGGCTCGGCTACATAGGATTGCTATCCGGCCCGCTACTGATCGGCAGCACCGCCGAGGCTTTAACTCTGCCGGCCGGGCTGTCACTGGTCGCAATAGCCTACCTGTTCGTGTCGTTCGGCGCGAGCGTTGTCCGAGGCTTGTCGGAGCGCTGATACGCCCGCAGTTGCACCCGACGGCTCGAAAGTTCGGCAGCTCGAAGGTCCGAAAGTTCGATCGCCTTGACGGTTACGGAAAACCATACTAAACTATTAATTGCTGTTGAAAATATTTGCGTTCAATATTTTTTCACTCGTGGTTCTTGAGCAAGAAACGGGAGGGATGCTTCTTGGACCTGTACAGTGAAGACTCCGAGATAGACAGCATTTGTGCCCGTATCTGGGGTGACGATATTCACTACGGCCTCTACGAAGGGGAGGAGGATCGCATCGAGGAGGCGATCCGGCGTGCCAAGGCGGTGATGGCTGAGCCGCTACCCCTGAGCTCTGATTCCCTGGTACTGCAAGTATCGTGCGGCTACGGCGGCGCAGCACGGTACCTGGCAGAACGATTCGGCTGCCGTGTCGTCGCTACCGACAGCTCGCGGCGACAGTTGCGCGAAGCGCACTGCCTCACAGCCAGGACTCCTCAGGCCGCACTCATCCGTTTTGAGCTCGCCGACTACCATCGGCTCCCGTTTCGCGATGCGGAGTTCGACTGCTGGTGGTGTCAGGAAGCGCGCCTGCATTCAACCGACAGGCCGCGCGTACTGACCGAGGCCTTCCGAGTACTCAAACCCGGCGGCTATGCGGTGTTGTCGGATCAGATTCTTCGTCCAGTCCGCTTCAATCCCCAGGAGCTCCGTGCAGTCCGCGAGCGGTTGCAGACCAACACGATTGTCGGTCCGGCCGATTACACCGCCATGATCCAACACGTCGGGTTCGAGCTGCTGGAACACCGCAACTGGCAGAAGCACGCCGCGATTCACCGTCGCAAGATTCGAGACCGCCTCGCGGAGCTCATGCCGACACTGATCGACGAGATAGCGCCCGAGACCCTCGAACGCGGCTACCAAACCTCCAACGACTGGGCCGAACTCGCCGAAGCCGGAAAGCTGGGATTCGACTATTATCTCGCGCGCAAACCTTCGAGTTGACCTTGCCGTACTACTCGGAGGGTTCCGTTTCGACGGCTTCGCCGATCCGGTCCCATACCATGGCGGCGATACGCCGGTCGACACCGAGCACCGGACTCACTGTCAACCGCACATCGGGATGCGCCCGCCGTTGCGCCTCGATGATTGCCGGAATGTCACGCGTGGCGTGAGCCCCTTCATACAGAAACACCGGAACCACAACGATTCCTCGATATCCATCGGCGATCATCCGTTCGATCACAGTCGCAAGGTCCGGACTGGCAAACTGCAGAAACGCCGCCTCGACCTTAAGCCCCATCATGGGTCCTTCTACCCTGCCGGGCGCTTCGGTCAACGTAGGCTTCGCGTCCGCTTCGGCCCCGGTCGCTCCTGTGGCCGCATGCTTTTCGTGGCCGTTAGCGTCCTCGGCTACGAGGCGGCACAACCGTTCGAGCGCGCTGTTTGCCTCGGTGCGTTTGCTCCCGTGCCCAACCAACACAATCGCGTCATTCATCATTATCATCGCTTACTATCTCACCCTCTGTCCACAAGCAGCCGTTCCAAGCGGTCGCGCAGTTCGTCAAGGCGTGCCTCCCGAACCAGGGTGCGTAGTTCAGGGCTGACAGCCTCGTGTAACAGTTCGGCACGATGCTCCGGATCGGTTATGCGCTGCTGAACCTCGGTTCTGAACTCGCGCAGCAGGCGCAGATACTCGTCAAACTCTCGATACTGCTCCTCCAGGTCCCGCGCCAACTCTCCCGCCAGCGCGGGCGCAGCGCCGCCGGTTGAGACCGCGATCCGCAGCTCCCCCGCCTCGACAACCGCCGGCACCTGAAAAGACCCGAGTTCCGGCGCATCGACGACGTTCACTAATATCCCCTGCGCATGACACCGTTCAGCCACGCGCGCATTGAGCTCCCGGTCGTCCGTCGCCGCAAGAACCAGGCGTGCGCCGGCCAAATCCCGATCCTCGAACGCCCGTTCGAGCCACGATACCTGCTCACCAAAGGCCCGTTGCCGGATCGTAGCAGTTACGGTGGGGCTCACCACCGTGACAGTGACGCTCGAGTCGGTATGCTGCAGGAGCCCCTCAAGCCGACGTTCGGCAACCCTACCGCCACCGACGACGACACAGCGCCATCCATACGGATACAGAACTACCGCATACCCCATCTGCCCCATTTGCCGCCCCCTGCCCTTGGGTTCGTGCGTAGACTATCACCACACGGGCCCGAGCGGCTATAGCCCGGCCGGCAATAGCCCGGCCCGCGGTGCGCGTCACACGTGCCCTGCGGACGGGAACTCAGCCGACCTGATCCCGCCGCTCGGGTGCCGCCTCTTCGAACAACAGCGGTCGAAGATAGGTGCCGGTGTACGACGCGGTTGCTTCAGCGACGTGCTCGGGCGGACCGTTGGCGACGATTCCACCTCCGGCGGCTCCGCCCTCAGGTCCGAGATCGATCACCCAGTCGGCGGCTGCGATCAGATCAAGGTTGTGCTCGATCACCACAACCGTATTCCCGGCCCTCACGAGACGACGGATTACCTCAGCGAGCTTCTCCACATCGGCCATATGCAGTCCGACAGTCGGCTCATCGAGAATGAACATCGTCCCGCCGCGTTCGCGCGCCGCGGGAGCGCTCGCCAGCTCGGTGACCAGCTTCAGGCGCTGCGCCTCACCTCCACTGAGCGTGGGGCTCGGCTGTCCGAGCCGAAGATACCCAAGCCCCACGGCGTTGAGCAGACTGAGCGCGTCGTGGATCCGCGGATGAGCATTGAAGAACTCCGCCGCTTCCTCGATACTCATCTCGAGCACTTGCCCTATGCTCTTACCCTTGAACTGAACCACCAGAGTCTCGTCGGTAAACCGGTCGCCGCCGCAGTCCTCACACAGTACGCGCACATCCGGGAGAAAGCTCATCTCGATCTTCCGCATGCCCTGGCCGGCGCAGGTCGCACAACGCCCATCGGCGGTGTTGAAGGAAAACCGGCCCGGTCCATATCCTCGCATGCGAGCCTCGGGAGTCGCGGCGAACAGCTTACGGATCTCGTCGAATACCCCGACATAGGTAGCCGGACACGAGCGCGGCGTCTTGCCGATCGGGGTCTGGTCAACTTCGCGCACCCGCTGAAGCGTGTCGGACCCTTCGATTGCATCGCACCCATGGAGCCCGATCTCATCCCCGGAACGCTCCTGCTTGGCGCCGGCTCCCAACGTCGCGTGCAGAGTTCGATAGAGCACCTCACGCACCAGCGTGCTCTTGCCGCTGCCGCTCACCCCGGTCACGCAGATGAAACGTTCGAGCGGAAATCCGACATCGATACCGCGCAGGTTGTGCAGGCGAGCTCCACGGACGACGCACCATTGTTGTCCGTTCGCCGGCATCGTCGTTATACGAGGACGGCGGTCGCGTCCGGTCCGCAGGTACAGGCCGGTGAGGCTTTCGGGTACGCGGCATATTTCTTCCAGCGGGCCGGCGGCAACCAGGCTTCCGCCGTGAATACCGGCGCCGGGACCAAGGTCGATGATATGATCGGCAGCTCTGATGGTCGCTTCGTCGTGTTCCACAACTACAACGGTGTTACCTCGTCGCACCAGCCGGTGGAGGGTGCGCAACAGCAGCGCGTTATCGCGCGCATGCAATCCAATCGTCGGCTCATCGAGGACGTACAGCACCCCCCGCAGGTTCGATCCCAGCTGGGCGGCGAGCCTGATCCGCTGTGCTTCACCACCGCTCAGCGTCGGCGCGCTACGGTCCAGCGTGAGGTAGCCGAGACCGACCTCGCGCAGAAAACTCAACCGTTCGCGCAGTTCCGTGATGATGTCCCTCCCGATCTCGGACTCACGCGCAGACAACTGCAGCTGCCCAACGAGTGCGTAGGCATCATCCACCGACCGATTTGCAATCTGGGGCAGCGTATAGCCGTGAAACCGCACCGCCCGAGCTTCCGGGCGCAAGCGCGTGCCGGCACAGACCCGACATGAGGAAATCGTTGCCGTGCCGGTGCCGGCAGATTCCATACCCTCCTCCGTTTCGCCGTTCTCCCCGACGCCGTCCGGCAACTCCAGCCCGGTGCCCTGGCATGCCACGCACCATCCGTGCTTCGAGTTATACGAGAGCAGCCTCGGATCAAGCTCTTCGAAGCTGCGTCCACATCCCGGGCAGGCCCGTTCGGTGGAGGCTATCTCGCGTTCGTTGCCTTCCGGATCCAGATAAACCACCCCGCGCCCGAGCGCAAGCGCCTGCGCGAGCAGGCCGCGCAGCTCCTGTTCGTGTTGCGAGTCGGCGGTCACGGTCGCCAGCGGGAGCGCGATCGTATGCTCGCGGTAACGATCCAGGCGCGGCCAGTTGTCGGTCGGAAGAAGCTCTCCGTCAACCTCGAGCTCCTGATAGCCCTTAGCGGCCGCCCAACGCGCGAGATCGGTGTAGTACCCCTTCCGTGATACGATCAACGGCGCCAGGATGGTCACCGAACGCAGGCGATACTCATTCAAGAGGCGCGTCACAATCGAATCCGGATTCTGCGGTGCGATCGGAAGCTCACAATCCGGGCAATACTGCGTTCCGAGGCGCACAAACAGCAAACGTAGGAAATGGTAGACCTCGGTCACTGTGGCCACCGTGCTCTTGAGGCCGCCCCGGCTGGTACGCTGTTCAATCGCCACGGCCGGCGGTAGACCGGTCACCTCGTCGACCTCCGGGCGGGACGCCGGCTGGACAAACTGACGGGCATATGCGTTCAGCGATTCGAGATAGCGCCGCTGTCCCTCCGAGAACAGTATGTCGAAAGCCACCGTGCTCTTGCCGCTTCCGCTAACCCCGGTCAGTACGCTTAGCTTCTGCAGCGGGATCTGCAGTTCCAGATCGCGCAGATTGTGCTCACGCGCGCCACGGAGCTCGATCATCGAGGGGCCCACCGAGGCGGTCTCGGCAACTTCCAGGCCTTCATCGGCAACATCGCTCCGGCGCGCATGGCTTGAAGCTCCGGCAGCCTTACGCTCGCGGTCCAGCCTAAGCAAAGCCTCTCCGGTGTAACTTTCCCGGCAGCGCCGGATCTCCTCCGGCGTTCCGGTCACCACCACGCCGCCGCCGCGGGCGCCTCCCTCCGGCCCGAGGTCCACCACGTGCTCGGCAGCCGCAATCACGTCCAGATTGTGCTCAATCACAAACACCGAATGGCCGGCCGCAACGAGCCTACGCAGCGCGCTGATAAGAACGGCGATATCGGAGAAGTGCAGTCCGGTCGTCGGCTCGTCGAGTAGAAAGAGATCATGGGTCTCATTTGCAGTGCCCGCCTCAGCCAGGTGCTTGGCGAGTTTAAGCCGCTGGGATTCTCCACCGCTCAGCGTCGGCAGCGGTTGACCGAGAGCCAGATATCCCAGCCCCAGCTCGGTTAACGGCGCAAGCGACCGAATAACCTTCGTACGGTCGGCGAAGAACTGTGCCGCCTCATCCACGGTCAGCCTCAGCACCTCCGCAATCGAGGCGAGCCGTCCGTCGGCACCCTCCACGCGCACGTCCAGCAGCTCACGTCTGAAGCGACTGCCGTCGCACTCGGTGCACCGCAAGTAAACGTCGCTGAGGAACTGCATCTCGATATGCTCGAAACCGTTACCGCCGCAGGCAGGACAACGCCCGTTGCCCGAGTTGAAACTGAAGTCCTTCGCCTCGTAGCCACGCTCGCGAGCCAGAGGATGGCGCGCAAACTCGTTGCGAATCGCGGTGAGTGCACCGATGTAGCTCACCGGACACGAGCGTGCCGTTTTGCCCACCGGCGACTGATCCACCAGCAGAACGTTCTCGATACGCTGGTCACCGGCAATATAGGCTACGGCGCCGGGTGCATCGGCCGGCTTCCCGCGCGCGCGTAGCAGGTTTCGGTACAGCACTGTTTCGAGCAGCGTCGATTTTCCCGCTCCGCTCACCCCGGTGAAAACCACCAGGCGCCGCAACGGGAGCGCCAGGTCGATCGCCCGGAGATTGTGCTCAGCCGCGCCACGCAGTTCGAGCACCTCGTGCTCGCCCCCGTGCTTATCTGCGCCGTCGTGCTTGACCACGCCGTCCGTCGGGGCACCCCCGGTTCGGGGCACCACCGTTTCGGTGCCTCGCAGGTACGGAGCGGTGCTTCCGGTATCGTCCACAAGCAACCGCTGCAGGCTGCCGCTGAACACAATCTCGCCGCCTAGACGACCGGCAGCCGGTCCGAGCTCGATCACATGGTCGGCCGCCAGGATCACTTCCGGGTCGTGCTCAACGATCAGGAGCGTGTTACCCGCATCGCGCAAACCACGCAACACTCCGATCAGACGGCCGATGTCACGTGAGTGCAGTCCGATGCTCGGCTCATCCAAAACGAAAAGCGTATTCACCAGAGAGGTGCCGAGCGCAGTCGTCAGGTTTATTCGCTGCACTTCGCCTCCGCTGAGCGTTCGCGACTGCCGATCGAGCGTGAGGTAACCAAGACCTACATCAACCAGATACCGTAAGCGCGCAATGATGCTCGTGAACAGCAGATCGATCGGGTCCTCAACAGTGTACGACCGGCTTGAATGACGCGCATGCAGCTTCCGAACGAACTCGTATGCCTCGTCGATCGGCATGCGCACGAGCTCATCGAGCCCGCACCGGTGTTCGTCGAGAACAAGCTTCCAGAGCAGCGATTCCGGCTTCAGCCGTGCACCACGGCAGGCGGGGCAGAGACCGTAGCTGCGGTAGCGCGAAAGCAGAACACGAATGTGCATCTTGTAGCTGCGTGACTCCAACCACTCGAAAAAACGCGCCACACCGTACCACACGCCCTCATCCCAGTCGCCTTCGCCCTCTATTACCCAGCGGCGCTGTTCCTCGCTAAGCCGGCGCCAGGGAGTATCGGTCGGCACCCCCCGTTCGCGAGCATAACGAAGCAAGTCGGTCCGGCATTCGGCGTAGCCCTCGCTCTCCCATGGTTTGATCGCACCGTCCGAAAGGCTCAGCCGATCATCGGGGATCACCAGATCATAGTCAATTCCTATCACTCGGCCGAACCCACGACAGGTTTCGCAGGCGCCGATCGGGGAGTTGAACGAGAACATGTTGGCAATCGGCTCTCGATAATGCGTGTCGCAGTCGGGGCAGTGCAGATCCTCCGAGAAGCGTCGGGTCTCTATCAGCGCGCTGCGATCGGGGGTGTACACCGAGACCGATACACGCCCTCGACCGGTGTGCAGTGCCGCCGAGAGCGCCTCTACCACCCGTTCCTTGCGAGCGTGTGCGAAACGCACCCGGTCCTGTGTCACCTCAAGCCTCCCTTCCCGCACCTTGCCGAACCGCGTATACCCCTGCGAGCGCAACACCTCCTGCAGAGATTCGAGCGAGGAACGCTCCGGGACCGGCACCTCGAACCAGATCACGACCGGAAGCTCCTCCCCGTCGCCGTCCGACCCGCCGGAAGCCGGCACCGTTCCGTCTCCGGCCCGGGTGGACGCGCGAGTTTCAAGCCATGCTACCATCTCCCGCCAGATGCTTTCGGTGTCGTCACGCCGTACCAGGCGACTGCATGTCCCGCAGAACAACCACGCCGCACGCGCGTACAGCAACTTCAGATAGTCGTTCAGCTCGGTCATGGTGCCGACCGTAGAACGCGAAGTACGCACGGGATTAGTTTGGTCGATGGCGATAGCCGGCGGTATCCCTGTGATTCGCTCCGCCTTGGGCTTGTCCATCCGCTCGAGAAACTGCCGGGTATACGCAGAGAAGGTTTCCACATAGCGGCGCTGGCCTTCAGCGTACACCGTATCGAACGCAAGCGAAGACTTTCCCGACCCACTCACGCCGGTCACAACCGTAATCTGATTGAGCGGTATTTTGATCGAGATGTTCTTCAGGTTATTGGCATAGGCGCCTTCGACGCGGATCCTGTGTCCGGCATTCGTCACATTGTCGCTCATCTGCGCTATCCGGCCTCCGTATTCGGTCCGTTCAAGATAGCGCTGAGCTCGGCGATTTGACAACACAACCACCTGCGGCCTATGCTCTACTGAGATTTACAATGTGTGAGGGGGCCGATCATGGAACCGTTTCTCGGTGAGCATTTCCTGCTGGGCACAGAGACCGCCCGCGAGCTGTATCACAATCATGCTGCTCGAATGCCGATTTACGACTTTCACTGTCATCTTCCACCGCAGGAGATCGCAACGGATCGCCGGTACGCCAACATCAGCGAGATCTGGCTCCACGGCGATCACTACAAGTGGCGTGCAATGCGGACAAACGGTATCCCTGAGGAGCGCATCACCGGAAAGGCTGACGACCGGGCCAGGTTTCAGGCCTGGGCTGAGACCGTTCCCGGGACGATCGGCAACCCGCTCTACCACTGGACGCATATGGAGCTACGCCGTTTCTTCGGTATCGAGGATCTGCTGAATCCCGAATCCGCCCAGTCGATCTGGGATCGCACCGCGGAAGCGCTGCCCGGACCGGATTTTTCGGTCCGCCGGCTGCTCGAGCGAATGCAGGTGGAGCTGATCTGCACTACCGATGATCCGGCTGACACGCTGGAACACCACCGCAGCATAGCCGAAGACGACCAATGCCGAACCGCGGTGGTGCCCGGGTTCCGCCCCGACAAAGCGCTACAGATCGGCTCCGGCGGAACGTTTCGTGGCTATCTCGACCACCTCGGTGCGGCAGCCGGTATCGAGATCTCCGGGCTGACGACGCTCAAAGACGCGCTGTCGAAACGCATTGAATACTTTCACCACTGCGGGTGCCGCATCTCAGACCATGCATTGACCGAAGCCGTAGCCCGTGAGTCCTCCGATCGTGAGGTTGAACAGATTCTCAAAAAGGCGTTGACCGGGACCGAGCTGAGCCCCAACGAGGTAGAGCAGTACGTCACCCACATGCTCATCTATCTCGGGCGCGAGTATCGCCGACACAACTGGACGATGCAGCTGCACATCGGAGCGCTGCGCAACAACAACACGCGCATGTTCCAGCAGCTCGGACCTGACAGCGGATTCGACTGCATGGCCGACGGTCGGATCGCCGCGCCGTTGGCTCGCCTGCTCGACTCGCTGGACCGCACCGACGAGCTTCCCCGAACGGTGATCTATATCCTCAACCCACGCGACAACGATCTGATCGCGAGCCTCATTGGATGCTTCCAGGACGGGAGTACGCCCGGCAAGGTGCAGTTCGGCTCCGGTTGGTGGTTCAACGATCAAAAGGACGGGATGACGCGTCAGATGCTGGCATTGGCCAACATGGGGCTTCTGAGCCGGTTCATCGGCATGCTCACCGATTCGCGCAGCTTCCTGTCATTCCCCCGCCACGAGTACTTTCGCCGCCTGCTCTGCGACATCATCGGCGGCTGGGCCGAAGCAGGCGAGGCCCCGCGGGACATGCAGCTGCTCGGCGAGATGGTCGAGGGTGTCTGCTGGAACAACGCTAAGAGCTACTTCGGAATTGAGCTCGCCGAGGACTGAGCGTGTCCTGCTTGCCGGCGGCGGCCCGACTGCCGGTCCACGGTGCGCATCACACCCTCACATCAGGAGCGACGGTATCGTCATCGAGATCGCGGGAATGAAGGTCGTAAGCAGCAGACTGACGATCATCGCGATATAGAACGGCAAAAGCGCCTTGGTAGCGCGCTCGATCGTTGTGCGGCCGACGGCGCTGCCGACGAATAGCGCGGTACCAACCGGCGGCGTACACAACCCGATCCCGAGGTTGAGCATCATCACGATACCGAACTGTACCGGGCTCATTCCGATGGTGTGCACCACAACCGGGAACAGAATCGGGGTCACAATTACGATCAGCGGCGCCATATCCATGATCATCCCGAGGAACAGCAGCATCACGTTGATCAGCAGCAACAACAGGATGGGGTTGTCGGTCACGCCGATCAACGCCTGCGTCACCATAGCCGGCACCTGCAGTACCGATAGCAGCCAACCGAAAGCGTTGGCCGCCGCGATCAAGCTCAGAACCATCGCCAGAGTGCGCAGGGTGGAGTACAGGACGTTCCAGAACTTGCGCAAGGTAAGCTCGCGGTAAATGAAGGCGGAGACAATGAACGAGTAGATTGCGGCTACCGCCGCCGATTCGGTGGCGGTGAACACCCCGCTGATCACCCCGCCGATTATGATGATCGGCGTCAGCAGCCCCAGGAAAGCTCGGCGCGCGATCTGCAGCGTCTCGCGCAGGCTGTAGGCACTCTCGCGCGGATACCCGCGCTTCACTGCGATCGCGTATGAGATCACCATCAGCACGATACCCAGAAGGATGCCGGGGACGATGCCTCCGAGAAACAGCCTTCCGACCGAGACACCGCCCGCTGCGAGCGAGTAGATGATCACGTTGTGGCTAGGCGGGATAACAATCCCCTGGCAGGCGCTCGAGACTGTAACCGCGACGCAGTAGTCGCCGTCGTACCCTTTCTGTTTCATGACCGGAATCATGATCGACCCGATCGAGGACACGTCGGCCACCGCCGAGCCCGAGATCCCGCCGA
>PUPD01000153.1 GCA_003552985.1 Spirochaetaceae bacterium | reverse complement strand
TCGGCGATACGCTCGACCCCGCCGGCTTGCACCTGCGCAAGAGCGTCCAACGCATCGCTTTCGGGCACGATAAACGCCAATTGGTTCTCCGGCGAAGGGCGTTTGGCTTCAAGCGCCGCGTCGTGAAACGCCGCAAGGAACTCTCTCAGCGCTGTCGGGCTCGGCGGTTGGTAGCCGAGCCCACGCTGGATCAAGCGGTCGTTGCGAAACACCTTGATATCTTCCACGCACTCCCCGCCGATGGTTTGAAGCAGCACTACCGACTCGATCTGCTGCGCTTCGCTGAAGCCGCGAGCGCGTTGCTTGATGGCGAGGTGCTCTTCGATGAGCTCGGGGTAGCCGAGTGCGCGAAAGGCACGCGAGGTGGCGAGCGCTCCGGCGTGAGCGCTTGAGGCTTCCGGCAAGGGTTTGGTGTTGAGCACGAACGGGGTTTTCTGCATCAAGGGCAGTCGTGGTGGCATACAGATACTATAGAATATCTATAGAATATATGCAACCCCTAATTCCCCTCTCACAACAATTTCTTCGCTTCATCCGCGTCTTACGCGTGGTTCTGGGTTGATATTCGTTGTGTTGCTCGATCCCTCGAGTAATTGTATAATGAGCGGCACAAAAGCTGATAGATCCTGTCAACTAGACGGCCTTACGCATACGGCTTTGTCGTTTGCGTAGCTGCAGGCACAAATGCCGGCGAGGAATCATCAGGAAAAAAGAGGAGTAAAGGGTAATGAGATTGAGAGTCGTTTTGGCGATAGGGGCCGTGGTGGTAGCGGCCGTATTGATGGCATGCCCGACGGTCGACCGGGCACGGGTCACTGAGGAGGGGGTTGAAGGGATCTTTAACGACGGGCGCTACCGTGGCACCTATGAGGACCGCGGAGATCAACAGGTGAGTATTCAGTTTCATCTCAAGGACAACGTGCTGACTGATCTCAGTTATCGGCACCTGTATCACGCCGGGATTGACTACCGCGATGACCATGATCACGAGCAGATTGTCGCGATTCAACGGCAGCATGATCGGGTGCTGGAGTATCTAGAGGGGAAGTCGCTTGAGGCGATCTATGACCTCTATGATGCCGGCCGCGTCATCGGCGACGAATACGATGTGGACGGTGCTACGGGGGCGACGGTGCGCACCAATAAGATCCTGTCGGCAATCAAAGACGGCTTGAATCGCGATATTTACGCACCGGCGAACGGGTATGAGGCGCGGGTTCCCGCCTACCAGGACGGGCGCTATCGCGGAATCTTCGGGGACCGTGGAGACCAACAGGTAAGTATCCAGTTCCATGTTGAGGACGGAGAGTACCGCAACTTGAGCTACCGGCATCTGTATCATGCAGGTATCAACTATCGCGATGACCACGACCACGAGCAGATTGTGGCGATACAGCGCCAGCACGAGGCGATTCTGAGCTACCTTGACGGCCGGCCGCTTTCGGCCGCGTTTGATCTGCATGATCCGGGGATGGTGATCGGCACCGACCACGATGTCGACGGAGCAACCGGCGCCACCGTGCGTAGCAACAAGGTGAAGTCCGCGATCATGAACGGCCTAACTCGCGGGATCTATGTTCCGCCCAACGGCTTCGAGCGTATTCTGCCGGAATACACCGACGGCCGATATCGCGGAATCTACGGAGACCGCGGAGATCAGCAGGTCAGCGTGCAGTTCTTCGTCGAAGACGGCGAGATTCGCAACGTCACGTACCGTCACTTGTATCATGCCGGAATCGACTATCGTGACGACCACACCGATGAGCGCATCATCGCGATCGTCGCTCAGCATGAGTCAATCGCAAACTACCTCGACGGTAGGCCGGTTGAAGCGATCTATGATTTGCATTTTCCCGGAGAGGTTATTGATCCGGCGCATGATGTCGACGGAGCAACCGGCGCTACGGTCCGTGCCAACAAGGTGTTCTCAGCAATTATGGACGGTCTCAACCGCGGCGTGTACTAAGCCTGCAATTATTTCGCGCTCCGCGATTTCTAAGCGGTGCGTGTTCGGCGGGTAGCTAATGGGCAGCGCAGGGTCGCTGCCCGGCGGCTGCCCTGCGCGGTGACTTCCCTGACAGATACGTTTCCCCTGCACGCCTATCGCGACTCCCTATCCGGGTCGGAACCTGCTATGCTTGTGTTCGGGTTCAAGCTGGTGTAGAGTACCGGCAGCCGAAGTAGCAGAGGTCCCTATGCGCACAATGCTGTCGCTCTCCCACAAACGAACGCTCCCTGAAGCACTCGTGTTCTATCTGGTTTACCTGATAGCCACGATGCTTGTCAGTATGGCGCTCGGCTGGTTGATCGCCACGGTCTACCAAGGACTCAACCCGGTGGACGCCGGTCGGGAACGTCTGGAGCTGATCGGTCGGTTGACCGGCAGTGCGGTCACTATTATAGTCGTGGCGCTGCTCGGAACCGGCATCATCCGTGCGCGTGAAGAGCTGCGGCGTCGGAAAGCGCATTGGCTGATTGTGGGAGCTGCAGTGCTCGCTGCCGTGGTGATGGGAGCCGTGGCGGGGCTGGTCTTCGTTGCTGTCCTGAGCGTCCTGCCGCGTTCGCAACACGGTGGGAGCGTGTCGAACCCTGGAACGGAGGGCGCCAAACCTCCTGTGTAGTAATCCGAAAACGTCGCAGAGTCAAATAGCTTGCTTGGGATGAATCACATGAGCCGGCGCCGGTCTTGCCGTCACGGCGCGAGCGGTGGCTGGAGAAGGATGGGTCAAGCGGTATGAAGCTTTCACACAAACTGAGCGCTGCGGTTCTGGTTTTGATCATCGGTTTTGGCATGAGTATCATGCTGCTGGTGAATACGGCAGTGAACGCGCGCGAGCTGTATGGCTTGCTGGATGCAACCAGAATTGCGCTGCGCGAAACGAATGCTCTCATGCAGACTACGCAGCGGTTCATGTTCGCGCGTGGTGATATCAGCGAAGTGTTGACCGATTTTCGGGAACAGCGTGAATCAGCGGACAACGCTATGGAGCGCCTTGCATCCCACCCCGAATTGCACCGCCTGAGTCCGCGACTGCGCGAGCGGCTGCAGAACATGCAGGTGGTGTGGGACGGGATAACCGGACGGTCGATGGATAGGGTGGAGGAGGGGGTCGCTTTACTGTTGGAGGTCGATCTGCCCGACGTCCCGGTTCCGCCGGGAATACTGCGGCTTCAAAACCAGCTTAACCTCGAGGGGGTGGACCCGGCGGTGAGACGGGCGCTAAGCACGACCGAACGTAACATCGACAGCGCGGTGGCGATGTTCAGAGAGTTTCTCGAGGACACGCTGAACGACGTGGCGGCGGCTGCGTCGGCCGACTCGGCTGTGATAGTCACGTATCACTTGCGCCTGTCGCTTATTGCGGCTGCGGTTGTTACCGTCCTGAGCGTGATTCTTACGATCGCGCTTACGCGCGGCATAACGCGTCGCGTAGTCATTCTTGAGTCTGCGATGGGTAAGATGGCCGAGCGTGATTTTTCGGAAAGCGCAACGGTGGATGGAAAGGACGAGCTTGCGAAGCTCGGGGAGAACATGAACCGGGTGCGCGACGCGCTTTCGGAGTTTTTCGGCGCCGTGCACAGTTCGGTTACGCAGACGCACGAGTTGCAGGAGAGTCTCGGCAGCAGCTCTGAAGAGGCGACATCGGCGCTGAATGAGATTTCGAAGAATATCGAAGCCATCCGGGACCAGTTTGTGGGCCTCAACCAGAGCCTCACGGCCACGAGCGAGGCCGCGGTTGTTATCGACGATCAGGTGAAGGGTTTAGGCCAGGATATCGAGACTCAGGCCGAGCGTATCAATAGCGTCTTTGGCTCTATCGAGGAGATGAATGCGGGCGTACAGAACGTGACGCATCTATCTGAGGAGCGGCGCCTGCGCGCCGAGGAAATCTCTACCACAGTGAGTCAGAGCTCGGAGATAGTGCAGAGCACGAACGCGTTAGTGCGGGCGATATCGCGAGAGATCGATGATGTGCTCGAAGTCATCGAGATCATAAATGGGGTCAGTGAGCAAACACACCTGCTCTCGATGAACGCCGCGATCGAAAGCGCGCATGCCGGCGAGGCGGGTAAAGGTTTTGCGGTAGTCGCGGAGGAGATTCAGAAGTTAGCCAACAGCAGCGCAGAGAACGCCGGCAGGATCGAACAGAACCTGCGCTCGATGACCGAGAAAGTTCGCCTAACGCTGCAGGCCAGCGAGACCTCAACGCAAAGTCTGGAGAGCATTCAGGACGAGATGAAGGGCTTCTCCGACGCCATGGCTGAGATCTCACAGAACATGCAGGAGCTCTCGCAAGGAAGCCACGAGGTGCTCGACTCCACCGCCGAGGTCTCAAGGATTACCGAGCGGATTCGCGAGGGCTCACACCGTATGCAGAGCGGCTCCGATCAGATACGCAAAGCGATGGAGGAGGCAGATACGCTCTCCGGCGAGGTTGTCAACGGCGTGGGTGAGATTGATCTCGGCGCTAAGGAGATTCTGCAAAGCATGGTCAGCACCAACGAGATCAGCATCGAGAATCGCGAGCAAGTAAGACGCCTCGAGGAGCTCTTGCGCACCTTTCGGGCCGCCGAGCGGACGCCGGGCGAGGGTCACATCCGGCACGGAGATGCCGGGGGCAGCGGTGAGGCTGCTGCCGCGTCTGAAGTCTCCACCGAGACCGGCGTGCGCGTGGTCAATGAAGCCGAAGAGATTGAGCTACAGGGCGCGTTCAACAGGTGAGCGCGCCTTCACTGGCACTACCGACAAGCTTGGCATACTTGTACAACGCACCGCTGGTATAGCGTGGCTCCGGCCGGCGCCACTCGCTGTGGCGGAGCGCGAGCTCGTCCTCCGAGACTTCGACAGCCAGTTTCTTGCTGGTACTGTCGATCGTGATCAGGTCGCCTTCACGTACCAGTGCAAGAGGTCCGCCGTCCAAGGCTTCCGGTGCAATATGGCCCACCACCATCCCATGGCTTCCGCCTGAAAAGCGCCCGTCGGTTATGAGTGCGACCTCCTTGGCCAAACCTGCCCCGGCGATAGCGGCGGTAGGCGAGAGCATCTCTCGCATGCCGGGTCCGCCGCGCGGACCTTCGTAGCGAATCACGACGACATCGCCCGACTGCACGCGGTCGTTCATGATGGCGTCGAGAGCCTCTTCTTCGTTGTCGAAGACGCGAGCCGGCCCGCTGTGTACCACCTGTTCCATGCCGGCGGTCTTGAGGACCGCCCCATCCGGCGCCAGGTTGCCTTTCAAGACCATGAACGGTCCGTTGCGTTTCACCGGATCATCGATTGCGTGCACAACATCCTGGCCGTCGAGCTCAACACGTACGCCGGCAAGGTTTTCGGCGACCGTGCGTCCGGTAACGGTCAGGCAGTCGCCGTGAAGCATTCCGTTGTCAAGCAACAGGCGCATCACCATCTTGACGCCGCCGACGCGGTAGAGGTCTTCCATCACGTAACGGCCGGCCGGCTTCATGTCGCACAGTACCGGCGTGTTGTCGGAAAAGGTATTAAAATCGTCGATTTTGAGCCGAACGCCGGCTTCGCGCGCCAGTGCAAGCAAATGCAGCACCGCATTCGTGGATCCGCCGAGAGCCATAGCAACTCGGACTGCGTTCTCAAAGGATTTTCGCGTCAGGAAGTCGCTTGGCTTCAGGTTGTTGCGAATTGCCGCATCGAGCGCTTCGGCGGACCGGATCATGATATCGGTGCGCGTGTTCTCAACGGCGGGAACCGAGGCGTTGTCCGGCACCCCCACTCCAAGCGCCTCCATGGCCGCGGCCATCGTGTTGGCGGTGTACATGCCGCCGCATGCGCCGGGACCCGGGCAAGCGGCGCACTCAATGGCGTGGCGCTCAGCCTCGTCAATCTTCCCTGAGCTGTAAGCCCCTACTGCCTCGAATGCCGACACGATGTCCACCGGCTTACCATTGTGATCGCCGGGCTTGATCGACCCTCCGTAAACGAACACGCAGGGGACATCCAGGCGTAACATGCCCATGACGGTGCCGGGTATGGTCTTGTCGCAACCGCCGACCCCGAGCAGCGCGTCCATCTGATGGCCGCGCGCGTCAAGCTCTATGATGTCGGCGATGGTGTCGCGGCTGATCAGCGAGCATTTCATGCCTTCGTGGCCCATCGCCTGGCCGTCGGTGACCACAAAGGTGTGAAAGGTGACCGGCATCGAGCCCAACTCACGCAGGCGTCGTTTGGAGTGTTCGGCGATCTCGGCCAGATGGACGTTACACGGCGATACGTCGCTGTCGGCAACCGCCACGCCTACCAGAGGCTTGCTGAAATCTTCGTCGGTAAAACCGACTGCACGGAACATTGCCCGGTTTGCAGTGCGCTGCACTCCGGAGGTCATGACCCGACTACGAGTGTTATGACCGTCGCTCATGAGACCTCCACAGATTCGAAGCTGCTGATATACGGCAACCGGGCGGCGGTGGCTTTGATCTCCTCAAGGTTCGCGAGCATAAGCGAGGTGGAATCCCACGCCCCGGTAAGCAGCGCGTTGCGGTAAGCCGGTGAAAGATCGAAATGGTAGCGGTGTTCACCAACCGAGACGACCTGATCAGAGATGTGGGTTGTGATCGGCGTTGCCGGGTCGTGCTCTACGGTCTGCATGATCTCTTCGATGTCGTGGTGCGGCAGGGAAATCGCCGGGATACCCATAGCGGTGCAGTTCCCCGCGAAGATCTCGGCGAAAGACTCGCCGATTATCGCCCGCACGCCGTAGCGAGCGAGTGCCTGCGGTGCATGCTCCCGGGATGACCCGCAGCCGAAGTTGCTGTTGACGATCAGAATGCTTCCGTCCTTGAAACGGCGGTCGTTGAGCGGATGGGGCTTTGTAGGTTTGCCTTCATCGTCATAGCGATGATCGTAGAACGCAAACTCCCCGAGCCCGTCGAATGTTACGCGCTTCATGAAGCGCGCCGGAATAATCTGGTCGGTGTCTATGTCGTTGCCGCGCAGCGGGATGCCGCGACCCTCAATGTCCTGGATTGAGATCTGTTGTTCCTGCATGGCGTACTCCTTAGAGGTGTTCGCGAATATCCACGATCTTGCCGGTTACCGCGGCCGCAGCTACCATCGCCGGGCTCATGAGGACTGTTCTTCCGGTGGGCGAGCCCTGCCGGCCGATGAAGTTGCGGTTCGATGAGCTGGCACACAGTTGCCTGCCTTCGAGCTTGTCGGGATTCATGGCAAGGCACATCGAGCAGCCGGCGCCGCGCCATTCGAAGCCGGCATCGGCGAAGATCTGCGGCAGCCCTTCGGCTTCGGCTTGTTTGGCAACCTGTCTTGACCCCGGTACCACAAACGCCTTGACCGAAGACGCGACCCGCTTTCCCTGCAGATAGCGCGCCGCTTCGCGCAGGTCGCTGATCCGAGCATTGGTGCAGGAGCCGAGAAACGCAATGTCGATCGGCTTTCCCTGCATAGGTTCGCCTTCGTTGAAACCCATGTGGGCGTACGCCTTCTCGGCTACTTCACGGTGGCCGCGGTCAACGCTTGCGATCCGTGGTGTGGGTTCGCTGATGCCGATCGCTTGACCCGGGTTGATACCCCAGGTGACCATCGGCTCGAGTTGGCCGGCGTCGAGCTCAAAGACGTCGTCGTATTCCGCATCTTCCGGCGAAGCGATGCTCTTCCAATACTCTACCGCCCGGTCGTAGCTTTCACCCTGAGGGGCGTAGCGGCGCCCTTTGACGTACTCATAGGAGGTCTGGTCCGGGCTGACATACCCCACGCGCGCGCCGCCCTCAATGCTCATGTTGCAGATCGTCATCCGCTCTTCCATCGAGAGCGCCCGAACGGCCTCCCCGGCGTATTCGTAGGCGTAGCCGATTCCGCCGTGTACACCGAGCGAGGCGATGATCTTGAGAATGATATCCTTGGCATAGACGCCACGGCTGAGAGAACCGGAGACATCGATCTTGCGCACCTTTGGCCGACTGATGGCCATACACTGGGTAGCAAGAACGTCACGAATCTGGGATGTGCCGATCCCGAAGCCGATCGAGCCGAAGGCGCCGTGGGTGGAGGTGTGCGAGTCACCGCACGCGATCGTCATGCCCGGCTGCGTGAGCCCGAGCTCAGGACCGATGATGTGCACGATGCCCTGGTGCTCGGTATGCAGGCCGAAGAACTCGATACCGTGTTCGGCGGTGTTACGCTCCAGCGCCTGCATCATCTCTTCGGCCAGCTGATCTCCGAACGGGCGTTCCTGAGAGGCTGTCGGTACGATATGATCCACCGTTGCGAAGGTTCTGTCGGGGTAGAGAACCTTCAACCCGCGCTCGCGAAGCATGTCGAACGCTTGCGGCGAGGTAACCTCGTGTATCAAATGCAGGCCGATGAACAGCTGGTCCTGCCCCGATTCCAGCCGCTTCACCTTGTGCAGATCCCAGACCTTGTTGAACAGGTTCTCGGCCATGGTGTACTCCTACGCGATGGTGTTCTGTTCGCCGTGCGGTTACGGCGTCATCTGCTCGCCGCGGGCCATAAGCACTTTGCCGGTGCGCATGATCTCAAGCACTCCGTAGCGCTCAAACACCCGATTGGCGCCGTCGAGTTTTTCCGACTCGCCGGTGATCTGCAGTGTAATACTATGTTCGCTAATATCCAACACTTCGCAGTTGAGAGAATGCGCAAGCTGCAGGACATCTTTGCGCACCTCCGGCTCGCAATTGAGCTTCATAAGCGCGAGCTCGCGCTGAAGAATGTTTTCACCAGTGCGGTCGGCAGCATGCACCACATCGATCAGCTTGTTCAGCTGTTTGAGGATCTGGTCGAGCACCTGCTTGTCTCCGGTGGCGACGATGTTCATGGTGGAAAACACCGGATCATTGGACGGCGAGACCACGAGACTGTCGATGTTGTATCCGCGGCGCGCGAACACCAGCGCGATGCGGATCAGCACCCCCGGTTTGTTGGCGACGAACAGGCTCAGCGTGTGCTTTTCCTGAGGGCTTACCTGCTGCTCATCCTGTTCCGGAGTTTTTGCGCTGGTCGGGATTGTCGTTGTCATCGCGTTTCCGTTTCCGTTGCTGTTACTCATAGCCTATGTACTCCCTACCGGTTTTTCGAGTTTTGGTCGCGGGCTCTTGTCGCGAGCCGACGGTTCGAGAATCATGTCCCCCATTGAGGCGCCTGCCGGTATCATCGGGAAGACGTTGTCCTCCTTCTCCACCTCAACGTCGATGATGCAGGGGCCATCCTTATGCTCCAGCGCTGCCGTAACCAACCGGCGCACGTCGGCGCTGCGGCGAATGCGGATGCCCTTGGCGCCGTAGCACTCAGCCAGCTTGACGAAATCAGGGTTGCCCTCAAGATCAACACCCGACAACCGGTTCTCATAGAAGAGATTCTGCCATTGGCGCACCATGCCGAGATATGCGTTATTGATGATAATGATCTTGATCGGCAGTTTGTGCACCACCGCGGTTGACAACTCGGCCTGGGTCATCTGATAGCCGCCGTCACCGACGATCGAGAGCACCGTTGCCTCAGGATGGGCGAACTGCGCGCCGATAGCCGCCGGGAAACCGAAGCCCATAGTGCCTGCACCTCCGGAAGAGAGCCAGCGGTAGCGCTCGTCCGTGAGGTAATACTGCGCGGCCCACATCTGGTGTTGACCGACATCGGTGGTCACGAACGCCTTGCCGTTGGTCTGCTTATAGAACTCATCGATCACGTGCTGGGCCTTCAGTTTCCCGCTTTTGCGAAACTTTAGCGGATAGAGCTTCTTCCACTGGTCGATCTGGGCGAGCCACTCGCGCGTATCGCCGCGTTCCGCGATCGCGGCGAGCTCCTCAACGACATTCTTGGCGTCGCCGTGAATGCAGCAGTGCATCTTGAGGGTCTTGTGAAACTCGGCTGCATCGATGTCGATATGGATTTTCTTGGCGTTAACACAGAACTTCTTTGGGTTACCCACAATACGGTCGTCCCAGCGTGAGCCGATTGAGACGATTAGATCGCAGCCGTCGACCGCCTTGTTGGCGTACGCGGTTCCGTGCATGCCGAGCATTCCCAGGCTGAGGGAGTGCGTTTCCGGAAAGCACCCTTTGCCGAGTAGTGTGTTGGTCACCGGAATCTTCAGTTTTTCGGCCAGGTAGGTGACGGCCTTGTTGGCGCCGGAGATAACTGCACCGTGGCCCACGAGCAATACCGGCCGCCTGGCTTCCTGCAACATGCGTGCGGCCTTCTCGATCTCCTCGCGCGCGCCGTCGAGCGGAACCGAATACCCCGGGAGATGAAACTCCTCGTTGTAGTTGGGCTCGATTACCGCGCTCGAGACGTCTTTCGGCACGTCGATCAGGACCGGGCCGGGGCGACCGGTCTGCGCAATATGAAACGCCTCGCGCACGACCCGCGGTATGTCGTTAGGATCTTTCAACAGATACGAGTGCTTCACAACCGGATAAGAGATACCGGAGACGTCCGCCTCCTGGAAGGCATCCAGGCCGAGGTTCCAGGTGGTCTGCTGCCCGCAGAACACCACCATCGGAACCGAGTCCATCTGAGCGGTGAGCAGGCCGGTTATCGTGTTGGTAGCTCCCGGGCCTGAAGTCACCAGAACCACCCCGGGTCTGCCGGTAGCACGCGCAAACCCGTCGGCCATGTGCGTTGCACCTTGCTCATGCCGTGACAAGATCAGTTTTACCGGTGAATCCACGAGGGCGTCGAAAATAGGAATTGCGGCGCCCCCTGGCAGGCCGAATATATACTCAACGCCCTGCTGTTGAATAAGGTCTACAATTACTTCGGCGCCGGTTTTCTTTGTGTTTTCCATATACAAAGCCTCCCTCTGTGATGCTTTGACCCGCAAAGTTTCCGCTATAGTAGTGAAGAATTACCCCATGGTCAAGCTCCTAAGGCAAATTCGTTGCTATTCTTGTAATAGAATTCGTCTATATCGTTGCATTCGATTGAAACTAGGCAATTTTACAGTGAATTAGGCTTCAAATGAAGTCTTGAAGGTCGTAGTTTAGCTTTGTATTCGGAAAAACAGGCTTAATTCTGTGGATTACCAAAGCGCATAACGAAAAAAGGCCTCAGAATTCGAATTCACTCCTGAAGCCTTGCGGTTATACGGCCGCAACACGCGGCTAAAACTGTGTCCGAACGTGAACCGGGGCTGCTATTCAGTCGGCAGGACTTCGGCGCCTGGGCCTCCCGGGCCGAGCATCTGCTCGAGCTCGTCGTCGGTTGCGTCGCGTATCGAGACCACTTCGATATCGAAGGTGAGGTCCTCCCCGGCCAGGGGATGGTTGAAGTCTATCATGACGGTTTGCTCGTCAAACTCCACGACCGTCACGATCATCGGCCCCTGCGGCGACTGGCCCACCAGCTGCATGCCTTCCTCGAGCTCGATCTCCGGATCGATCTGGCTGCGCGGGATTTCCTGGAGCTGCTGGTCGTCGTGCGGACCATAGGCATCCTCTGCCGACACTTGTATTGTTGCTTTCTCGCCGATAGCCATGCCCTCCATGCCTTCTTCAAGGCCGGGGATCAGCATGCCGACGCCGTATACGAACTCCAACGGCGCGTCCTCCTCCGAGGCATCGAACACCGTTCCGTCGGCCAGCTTGCCTTCGTAATGGATTTCCACCACTTTGTTGGGAGCGACTACGATCTCAGGTTCTTCCGGCTCGCTTGAGCCGCCGGCGAAGGCCGGTGCCGCAATCAGTAAGACGGCAACTACGCCGATAATGACTTTTCGCATGGGAAATTTTCCTCCGTTCCGGTGACTGTAGACTGCCGGGCGGCGCCTGTCAACGCGACCACAAGAATCTGCATATCGCAGTTGGCGAGCTTTTTCCGAAACCGGCGGCTATCATGTTTCTTGAACGCAAAACCTTTGGTATATTGCACGGGTAATTCAGCTAATAGCGGGGGAGTATGAAGAAACGTATCTGCGTCGTCGGAGGTGGGTTCGGCGGCCTTACCACCGCAGCGTACTTGGCGCATAGCGGTCATGATGTAACTCTGATTGAGAAGAACGCGGAGCTCGGTGGGCGCGCCCGGTCGTGGCGCACGAACGGGTTTGTGTTCGATCTAGGGCCTTCATGGTATCTTATGCCGGAAGTCTTTGAGCGCTTCTTTGCTGATCTCGGGCGGCTGCGTGAAGACTACTACGGGCTCCGACAGCTCGATCCGTCCTACCGCGTGTTCTTTGAAAAGAACGAACCGGTGACGGTAACGCCGCGAATTGCAGAGAGTGAGGCCTTGTTCGAAAGCTTTGAGCCCGGCGGCGGCGCGAGGCTGCGGCAGTATCTTGAAGCGGCGAAGTACAAGTACGACGTGGCGGTCGGTGAGTTTCTGTACCGTGAGTACCGCAGCATTTTTCAGTTCTTCAACCGCCGACTCCTGACCGAGGGGCTGAAGCTGAACGTCTTCTCGAGCCTCGACCGGTTCGTCGGGCGCCACTTCAAGGACGAACGCGCACGCCAAATCCTGCAGTACGCGATGGTGTTTCTCGGTACCAGTCCGGAGCAGGCGCCCGCCCTGTATTCGATTATGTCGCACCTAGACCTCTCGCAGGGCGTCTGGTTTCCCAAGGGAGGCATGGCAGCGATGGTGGCGGGCCTGGAGCGCCTGCTCGGAGACCTCGGGGTGACGGTGTGCACGGCACAGCCTGCGCGTGAAATCGTTGTCCGGAATGGCCGCGCGGCCGGTGTGCGAACCGACTTGGGGACAATTGAGGCCGACGCAGTGGTTGTGAACGCCGACTATGCCCACGCCGAGCTGGACCTGCTGGCGCCGGAGTATCGTAGCTATTCGGCTCGGTACTGGCAGAAACGGGTCCTCGCGCCTACTATGCTGATCGTCTACCTCGGCTACGACCACAAGCTGAACAACGTCGCACACCACAACCTGTATTTTTCGCAACCATGGAAGCCGCATTTCGACGCTATCTTTGAGCGGCCGCAATGGCCGGACCACCCTTCGTACTACGTCAGCTGCGCCTCCTATGATGATCCCGAGGTAGCCGCGCCGGGGCACGAGAATGTATTTTTTCTAGTGCCGGTTTCCCCGCACCTGGAGGACTCAGACGCAATTCGCGAACGGGTCGTCCAGCGGGTTATGAACCATTTCGGCTCTATCTCGGGTAACGACATGAATCACGGCGTTCTCGTGAAGCGAGTTTACTCGCATCGCGACTTCAAATCCGACTACAACGCCTATCAGGGGACCTCGTTGGGGCTTGCCCACACCCTGTTCCAGACCGCCGTGTTTCGGCCGCAGATGCGGAGCCGCAAGGTACGCGGGCTGTTCTACAACGGGCAGTACACGCATCCCGGTGTCGGGGTTCCAATGACCTTTATCGGCTCGCGCATTGTACGAGATATCGTCGTTCCGGAGCTTGCATGAATCTCTCGCTGCTGCGGTGTCATAGCTTCAACCGGCAGGGCCGCACGCTTTTTCACTCGCGGCTGTTTTTCCCGCGTGAAGTACGGCATGATATGCAGGTGGTGTGCCGGTTCGCGCGCACCGCGGCCGGCCACCTTGATAGGGGGCTAAGCGGCCCCGAGGAGCTCGCCGCGTTCAAGAAGCGCTACGAAACCGAGCGCCGCGGGCACTCTACCGGTGATCGGATCGTTGCGGCGTTCTGTGAGCTGGAGCACCGCCGCGGATTTCGCTACAGCTGGACCGACGCGCTGCTGCATTCGGTGGAGCTTGAGTTCGACAACTCCGTCTATTACACGATCGATGAAACCTTAGAGTACCTCTACGGCGCTGCGGATGTGATAGGACTGTATATCGCCGCAGTTTTCAGGCTTCCGCCTGAGACGCAGCGGCCGGCGCAGATGCTCGGACGCGCGATGGAGTACCTCGGCTTAATCAGGGATCTCGAAGAACACAACTCGTTCGGGCGGTGTTATCTTCCGATCGGTGAAACGACGCTCGCGAATCTGGAGTATTCAACGGTGATGGAGGACGCGCCTGAGTTCATGCGGTATCTGAATAAACAGCTCGATCGCTACCATGAGTGGCACCGCGAGGCAGAGGGGCTGTACCGCCTCATACCGAGACGCTCGCTTGTTCCGATCAAGACTGCGGCCGATATGCACGCCTGGACCGCGCGCCATATCGAGCTCAATCCGTTTGTTGTCTACGAGCGCAAACTGGAACCGTCGAGCGTGAGGGTGGCCTGGACTGCGGTTGGCAATATGCTGCGTCCGGCGGGGCGTCTCGACCGGGAAGCGCAGGCCGCACAGCACTAGTTCGAGAGAGGGTGATATGATTCAACAGTACGTGGCCGCGCAACGGGAGGCGATCCGCCGCGAGTTGCAGCAGTATCTGCAGGAGTCCGCTTCGTGGCTCGCGGATGTAAACGATTTCGGCCCGGAGGTGGCGGGGCTCCTCGATGAGTTCAGCTCACGCGGTAAAATGGTGC
>PUPD01000213.1 GCA_003552985.1 Spirochaetaceae bacterium | reverse complement strand
GTTGCCCCTGCGACAGATACTGGCCGGATGAGACCGTAATGCGGTCCAGGTGCGCGTAGAGGGTCTGATAGCCCCGGGGGTGACGCATGATCACGAACTTCCCGTAATTGCCGGGCTGATTCTCAACGTGCACCACACGCCCCGACATCGCGGCACGCACCGGTGTTCCGGGGCGATTGACGATATCGATTCCGTTGTGAAAACGACGGGTACCGGTGAACGGGTCCCGGCGCATGCCGAATCCACTGCTCAGACGTCCGCGCACCGGCCAGCGGAACGCGTCCCCGAGCACGATCGCAAGCTCGGTGGAGTCCATGCGGGCCTCCGGCACGAACATCAGATCTCCCGCACTGATTCGCGCGGACTCGAGGTCGTTGGCGTCCAGCAGCGCGTTGACCGAGCTGCCGTGGCTGCGGGCGATGCTCTCGAGCGACTCCCCGCGACTCACCGTGTGCAGGACGCCGTCACGGTTCGGCACTGCGATGGTGTCCCCCGCACGCATTCGTCGTGCGTCGGTAATCCGGTTAAAACTCACCAGTGTATCGAGGCGCAGCCCTTTGCGTGCGGCAATTGCCGAGAGCGTGTCACCAGAGGCGAGCTCGTATTCGGTAGTGTTAACTCCGAGGAAACTGCTTACGTCGACCTCGGCTGCCTCTTCACGGACGTTGTAATCCGCGTCGCGCGTGGCAAGGCGGATACGCAGCGGCTCCGCGGTCTGCTCACCGGTCGGAAGCGTGATCTGCGGTGACTGCTGCATCAGCGCGTACAGCGGGAGCCCAGGCTGCAGGATCAGCCCCAGCGTCAGGACGGCCAACACCACCGCCACCAAAAAAGACAGATGCAGCTCGCCGATCCGCGGCCGCGGAACAGCCGGTAGACGCGATGCCAGGCGCCGGAGCCCTGCGCGAGCCGGCCTTAGGACTGTGGTGAGCTGCTTACGCGTTGCTTCCCGCACGGCAGCGACTCGACGCCGGGCAGCCTGATGCCGCACAGCGCGATCATCCTGCTTGATTCGGGTGGACTCGAAGGATTGTGAGGCATTGCGCGCTGAACGCCGCCCTTTTGACCTTTTCGAAGCCGAGGAAATTCGTTGTGAAGCGAGACTTGAACGTGTAGGCGGACCTCCGTGATCAGCATTGCGGTCCGCATTCCGCCGTATGTCCAGTAGCTCTACTCCTGTGTGAGCAGTAACGGCCGCGATCCGCCGGACAACCTTACCAGCTGCGCCGCGCTTGCCGACCGTTTGGTGTTCAATGACCGATTGCATAGTATTCTACATATCGACATTCTTGCAAGCGCGTATTATAGTTAGGCTCCGGAACGAACATGAAATCACGGGACACTTTGACCATCATCGCTTTACCGACTCTGATAGCGGTGGTTCTCATGGCGGTCTCGGTTCAGGCGGTTCAGATCGAAGGCATTTCGATGGCGCCCACACTGCCCAACGGGCGGACCATGCTCGTCAATCGAGCTGCGTATGGCTTACAGCTGCCGGTGCTCGACCGCTACATAACCACCTGGGCAGCGCCACGAAACGGCGATATTATCGTGTTCACCACTCCTGACGATGATAGTATTGTGGTGAAGCGGTTGGTCGCGGCCCCGGGCGAGCCTTTCGTCCTTTCGGGGAATACCCTGCATATCGGCGACGCCGAGTACAAGCTGTCGTCGTTCACCTACAACCAGCTGCGGCGGTACGAACGCATCCCGGAGGGGAAGGTGTTCGCCGCGGGCGAGAACGAGGAACGGTCCCGTGATTCGCGTCACTACGGTCTCGTACCGGTTGAAAGTATCCGCGGGCGGATCCTGACCAGCCCGTTCGGACTCTAGGAGCTTATGGAGCGCGCTGTACAGATTCGTTACATCGTGGTGTTCATCTGTATGGCGCTGTTCGCCGGAGCACTTACGCTGCGCTTCGCGGAGATCATGGTGTTCACCGGCGGCGAGTCGCGGCGAGGGTCTGCTCACTCAGGAGCGGTGACAACCGAACGCGGGCCGATCCTCGACCGCAACGGCAAGATTCTCGCAATTCAAACCGAGCTCAACAGCGTGACTGCATGGACGCCGGACATCCGGAACTCTGAGACAACCGCACAACTGCTTGCCGAGGTTCTCGACAGCGATGAACAGCGCCTATTCGAGCTTCTCAGCGAATCGACCGGGTACGTCGTCCTTGAGCGCGGTATCTCGCCGACGCAGAGCGAGCAGGTTGAGGAGCTGCGTACCGAGCGTCTTATTCCCGGTGTTCATCTGCGAGCCGAGAGCGGACGTAGCTATCCGGGCGGACCGACCGCGGCAGCTGCGCTGGGGTACGTAGGCGTGGACAATACCGGTCTCAGCGGCATTGAGTACGCGTACAACGAGGTGCTTTCGCCACCTGCCGAAGGCAGACCGGGAGAGACACGCTACGGAAATCAGCTGTTCCTCACCCTCGACTTGAACATTCAGAGCGTGGTTGATGAGATCGTCCAGGAGACTCTCGATCGCGAACGCGCCCGCGCGGTAACCATGCTCGCGATGGACGCTGGTACCGGTGAGCTGCTCGCCTACTCCAGTGCCCCCAGTTTCGACCCCAACAGCTTCACTGAATACACCTCGACTCAGCGCCAGAACGCCGCGATCACGCGCATCTATGAACCGGGTTCGGTGTTCAAGGTGTTCTCGATCGCCGCGATCATGGAGCTCGGTGGCATCAGCGGGCGAGACCGCTTCCACACCTCAGGCGGATACCGGCCTGAAAACGCGGCCTTTGAGATTAGGGATATCGGCGACTACGGGACAATCGATACCGAGGGTATTATCCGGCACTCCAGCAATGTCGGCGCAGCCTACGCCGCTGAAACGGTGGACGCCGAGAGCTTCTACCATATGCTGCAGATGTTCGGCTTCGGCGACAAGACCGGCATTGAGTTCAGCGGGGAAGAACGGGGCCTGCTGCGCCAACCGAGCGCCTGGTCCGGACGCACCAAACAGACGATTGCAATCGGCCAGGAGATTGGTGTAACCGCGATGCAGATCCTCCGCGCGGCTACCGCGTTGGCCAACCATGGTGTCGTCCTTCAGCCGCGCATCATCCATAAGGTCCTGGAACCGGACGGTACCGTAATCCGCGAGTCGCGGCGCTCGCCGCAGCGTCAGGTCCTCTCCCCGGAAACTGCGCAGCAGATGCTCACCTACATGCACAGCTCCACACAGCCCGGGGGCACCGCCTGGCGTATTCAGATCGACGGAATCGATATCGCCGCCAAGACCGGTACCGCCGAAGTATTTGACGCCCAGATCGGAGCATATTCAGAGGACGCCTACATCGCTTCTACTCTGGCAATGTTCCCGGCGCATGATCCTGAGATAATCCTGTACGCCGTCATCGAAGAGCCACGAGGTGAAACGGTGTTCGGCGGCCGCATCGCGGTTCCCCCGGTCAGGCAGGCGGCGGAGTTCATTATCCCGTATTTGGGAATTAGGACCGACCGCGACACCGTGCGCCGCCATCCCGGTCGAGTAACGGTTAGCCGTCCCAGCCTGCCGGAGTTCGAGAACGAGATCCCCGACCTGACCGGGCTGCCGAAACGCAGCCTGCTGCCGCTATTCGACCACGACCGAATCGAGATCGAGCTCGAAGGCACCGGCTGGGTGGTTCGGCAGGACCCGCCACCCGGCACACCCCTGCACGAGGGGATCCGCCTCCGATTGGAGCTGGAATGACCCTTTTCGAACGCAACACGGCGGCGCTATCCTCGGCGTACCCCGTACTTGCATCCCAACTGCAGGTTGCCGAGTGCGCGAAGTCCGCGATTGAGATACACCGCACACCCGAAGGAGTGCCGACGGCGAAATACCGCGGACGCTGGTTGCACAGCTCGCGCGCGCCGCAGCGCGAGGCTGCGCGCGTGGCCGCCGACCCGGCGCTGTCCGCCGCCGACTGCATTATCTGTTACGGGTTCGGCCTCGGCTACCATATCGAGGAAATTGCCGCACGGCAGCCGGACACACCGCTGGTCGTGCTTGAACCTGATCTCGGAGTTCTGCGTGCAGCTTTGGAGACGCGCGAACTGCAGTCCGTACTGGCTTCCGAGCGCCTTTGGCTGCTCGGCGGCGTAGAGGCCGTTAGCGCGTTCGCCTCTACCCTGAGCGCACTTCGACCTCGCCGTCCGGAGGTGCGGCGCCTACAGGCCGCCGTGGCGGCGGACGGAGAGTTTTTCGCCAGGGCCGACGAGGCACTCGCCCGGCACGGCAGCCGGGAGGAGATAAACCGCAACACGCTCAAGCGTTTCGGGAGGCTGTGGGTTCGAAACCTCGTAGGAAATATCGAGGTGGTCGCCGATTCGCCCGGTATTTCGCGCCTGATCGATCAGTTCAAACACGTGCCGGCTGTAGTCTGCGCCGCCGGACCTACGCTCGACGAGCTGTTACCGTGGTTAGCGGTGCTTCGCGAACGCGCGATTATCGTGGCGGTAGACACCTCGATCGTACCTTTGGTGAGGGCAGGCATCGCTCCCGATTTCCTGGTGACGGTAGACCCGCAGTACTGGAACACCCGCCATCTCGACCGGCTGCAATCGCCGCGCACGGCGCTGATATCGGAGTCGGCTACGCACCCGCGCGTGTTCCGCATGTTGTCCGAGAATCCCCGCTATCTCTGCAGCTCGTTGTTTCCACTCGGCCAATACCTGGAACGCGCCCTGGAACCGCGAGGCACCCTCGGCGCTGGAGGGTCGGTGGCCACATCGGCGTGGGATTTCGCGCGAACGCTCGGATGTGACCCAGTTTACACTGCGGGTCTTGACCTAGGGTTCCCCGGGCACGCCACCCATTGCCGGGGAAGCTACTTTGAAGAGCTGGCGCACGGCTTCTGCGACCGCCTGATGCCGGTAGAACGGTACGCGGCGCAATACCTGTGGGACGGCGGGCCGCGTACCACCGAAGCGGCGGACGGCGGACGGCTGTTGAGCGACCGCAGGATGCTCCTGTATCGCTGGTGGTTTGAAGCCCAGATAGAGAACACTGCCGATAACAGCCAACAATACTTCTCGCTGAGCGCGCGCAGCGCTGCGGTCAGCGGCATGCCGCCCATCGAACCCGGCCGAGCGGCCGCAGGTCCTCCAGTGCGGGCTTCGATCGACGCCACGCTCGACCGGCTTCACGCCCACAACCGACACGACACCGCTACCAATGCGGCAGGGAGAGAAAGCCCAGTCCGCCGCCTGGCCGAGGATCTCGGTGCGCTCATCGAAGAGTTGCACGCGCTGGATGGCGTGCTATCCGAGGCAGTGGCGGCGACCGCCGACGCAATCGCGCGTTTCGAATTGGATCCGAAATCGAAACTTGACCTCAGCCAGTTAGACCGCGCCGATCGCGCAATCACGGCGTCGGAACGCCGTGAAATAATCGGGTTTCTCATCCACGAGGCGGCCGAGGAGATCTTCGCCGAAAGCGCCGCCGGTGGGGAGACCGCGCTCCGAAACTCGCAACGGCTGTATAGAGCATTGCTTGACTCAATTCGGTACCATGCGCTGCTGTTTGAGCAAGCGCGCGAGCGCCTGCGATCGAGGGTGGGGGCGGAGTCCGCATCCTTAGCGCGCTCGTCTGCTGGACACGGCCCAGAGGAACAAGGAGATTGAACCCTCAAGTATGACCGGAACGTGCCGATAATGAAGGAAACCGAGTTTTGTCGGTTCCCAAAACGGTATGCGCCGACGTCCAGGCATACCGTTTTTTTGTGCCCATGGTCGGTGTGTCCATGGCCGGTATGCGCGGGGCCGGTATGTAGGAGCCCGCTGTCCCGGAGCCCGCCTGCCCCGCACGGGCAGGCGGCTATATACGCGTAGGGTATGCGCCCAAAAGGCTCAGCCGGCGAGCATTGCCGCGACATCGCTCTTGGGATTACCGATCGGCATCAAGTTGAACTTCTCGGTGATCAGCTTGGTGACGTTTGGCGACAGGAACGCCGGGAGCGTTGGGCCGAGGCGGATGTTGCGCACGCCGAGCGCCAGCAGCGCCAACAGCACACACACCGCCTTCTGTTCATACCAGGCGATATCGTAGGAGATCGGAAGCTCATTGATATCCTCGAGCCCGAACACCTCCTTGAGCTTGAGCGCGATCATGACCAGGCTGTAGGAGTCGTTGCACTGACCGGCATCGAGCACACGCGGAATACCGCCGATCTCCCCAAGGTTGAGCTTGTTGTAGCGGTACTTTGCGCATCCGGCGGTCAGGATTACGGTATCGTTCGGCAGCTCCTCGGCAACCTCGGTGAAGTAACTGCGACCACGCTGGCGGCCGTCACATCCACCCATCACCACGAAACGACGAATCGCCCCGCTCTTGACCGCGTCAACCACCTGATCAGCCAGAGCGGTAACCTGTGCATGCGCGAAGCCGCCGACGATGCTGCCGGACTCGATCTCGGTGGGACTTTTGCAGCGCCTGGCGCGTTCGATGACCGGCGTGAAGTCCTTCGGCCGGCCGTCCTCACGATCGGGGATGTGCGCTACTCCGGGATAACCCGCCATACCGGTGGTGAAGATCCGGTCGCGGTAGCTATCCTGCACCGGCGTGATGCAGTTAGTTGTCATCAGAATCGCGCCGTTGAATGCTTCGAACTCTTTGTTCTGCTTCCACCACGAATTGCCGTAGTTACCCACGAAATGCGAGTACTTCTTGAACGCCGGATAGTAGTTGGCCGGCAGCATTTCACAATGGGTATAGACATCCACGCCGGTGCCTTCGGTATGCTTCAGGAGCTCTTCCATATCTCGCAGGTCATGCCCCGAGATCAGAATCCCCGGATTCCGGCCCACTCCTATGTTCACTGTCGTAATCTCCGGATTGCCGTAAGCGCCGGTGTTCGCGGAGTCGAGCAGAGCCATCGTCTTGACCGCAAGGTGCCCGGTATCGAGCACGAGCGCGGTTAGCTCGTCGACGGTCTTATCCTCATCCGTCGTCGCCGCAAGCAGGTCCAATAGGGAACGATAGATCTCATCGTCCTCGTGGCCGAGGACCGCAGCGTGATCGCCGTATGCCGCGATGCCCCGCAGCCCGTAGACGATCGTCTCGCGTAACGAGCGCACGTCCTCGTCTGCGGTGGCGAGAACGCCCACCCGGTCCCCTTCGGCCGGATACTCTTCCGGGTTGCGCTTGTTCCAGGTCGCCGCTTCCGGCAGCGGTTTCGGCAGATCTGCCCCGTAGCGCTCTGCGAGACCGTCGCGCAGGTCGAGAGCCTCGTGAACCAACTCGACAAAGCGGTCGTCGTCGAAATTGGCATTCGTGATCGTTGCGAAAAGTCCCCGCATAGTGAGCCGGCCTGCCTCACGCACCGACTCGCCGCGCTCGGCAGCTGCGCGGGCATAGACAGCCACCCCCTTCAGCACGAAGGTGAGCAGATCCTGAAGGTTGGCCGTGCCGGCCGGCTTTCCGCACACCCCGGCGACAGTGCACCCCTCGTTCTTCAAAGCTTCCTGACATTGCCGGCAAAACATATTCATACCAAACCTCCTTAACTCACGGCATCAACGCCTGCGGCGATCCGATCTGCGCGCGGCACCGCACAGCGTCGTAATCGATCTTGGCCGACTCAGCGCTGTTCAAGCTCAGCGCTGTTCAAGCCTCCCTATGCTGAGTAGAATAATACGCAACGGGAGTCACTTCGGTATCATATGTTACGAACTGGACAAAACAGCGGAAAAGAGCTCGCCGATACAGAAAGAATCGCTGCACACCTGGCCTGCTGCCCTGCATTCGAGGCTGTAGCGCCGGATACGTTGCGAGACATGTTGCAGCGGCATCATTATCACATCACCTCACACGACAGCGGCGCGATCGTAGCGTTTCGCGGCGACCGCTATGAAAGGCTTCTGGTGCTGTTGTCCGGAGAAGTCCGCACCGAGATGAGTTCATACGGCGGCAAACAGTACACCGTCGCCGAGTATACCGCCCCGTGTCTGCTTGCGCCGGCGATACTGTTCGGCAAGGACAACCGTCTTCCGGTCTCGGTCATTGCCACACGGCCGATAGAGCTCTTACGCCTGCCGCGCGCTGCGGTGCTTGCGCTGTGCCGCACCGAGGAGGCGTTTCTTGCGGCGTATCTCGGCGATATCTCCACCCGGCTGGGTGTGCTTGCCGATAAGCTGCGTCTCTCGCGCTTTGCCACCATCCGCGAGCGCCTCGCGGACTATCTGCTCGACCAGTACCACCTGCAGGGCTCGAGCACGCTGCAGCTGCCGCATTCGCGCCGGACACAGGCGGAGATCCTCGGGGCGACGCGGCCGGCCCTCTCCCGCGTGCTCAGCGAGCTCGCGGAAGCTGGAGTCGTGAACTACGATCGAGACTACGTACAGATTCTCGACCTTGAGGCACTCGCCGGGCTGGTGGATAGTCTGGACTGAATCGGCAAACCGTGCACCGGCTGGTCTCGCATTGACGGGCGCCCGCAGGGGAGGCTATAACAGCGTCATGGACAACGCAAAGCCGGGAAACACCACGGCGAGCGAGGATAGGGCGCGCGAAGGGCCGGCGAGGATCGGTATTGTGACCGTCTCCGACCGTGCCAGTCGCGGAGAGTATGAAGATCGCGGTGGGCCCGCGATCTTTGAGTGGCTGAAGCAGCATCTCGTGACGCCGTGGGAACCGTTTCAACGGGTAGTACCGGACGATCCTGGGGCAGTTGGGGCGTGCCTCGAGCAACTCGCTGATGAAACCGGGTGTTGCCTGGTAGTGACCACCGGCGGAACGGGGCCGGCGCCGCGCGATGTGACGCCGGAGGCGACCATGGCGGTGTGCGACCGTGAAATGCCCGGATTCGGAGAGCTGATGCGCAGTGTCTCACTGCGCGCAGTACCGACCGCTATTCTGTCGCGTCAGACAGCTGGTACACGGGGACGCTGTTTGATCGTGAACCTGCCGGGCAATCCTTCGGCAATTACAGACTGTCTTACCGCGGTCTTCCCTGCCGTTCCGTACTGCATCGAGCTCATGGGCGGGCCGTGTCTGGATACCGATCCCCGGCTTCTGCAGTCGTTTCGACCCAAACACGCACGGCGCCCTTAGGGCGGCGCGACCAACAAGAGCCGCAGATTATGACCGACAAAGCACAAAACGAGTTGGCTACATTCCGACATCACCTCAGCGAACGCGAGAAGGAGCTCGATGCGCTGTATCAGATCTCGGAGCTGTTGACCCGCCCGGTGATTTCACTATCGGCATTCCTGCACGATATCGCCGGCATTCTGCGCGACGCCATGCAGTTCCCCGAGGCAACCTGCGTCGAGATCGAGGCCGAACACCAGGACGTCCGCGTTGGCAGAGCCGCACCGTCATCCGCCGCCGGCGCGCGCAGCGCAACCTACCGTGTGGAGCGCACCTACAGCATAGAGAAGCGTGTCCTGCTGACAGTCAACTGTTTCACGCGCGCGGGCACAACGCAATCCGGGAATCGCTTCGAAGACCGCGAGCAGAACCTTGTTGACTCCACCGCCGCGCTGATTGCAAACGTTCTCGAACGAGAGGACATGCAGTACGTCCTACGAGAGTCCACCAGAACCCTGCAGGAACAGGCGAGCCGGCTTGAGCACAAGAATATCGCCCTGCGCGAGGTTCTATCACAGATTGAAGCTGAGAAGGATGAGATCTTTAGGACCACCCGGGCATATATCGAGACCTTCGTTCTACCCTACCTCCACGAGCTGAGAGCTGCCAATACCTTAAGTTCCGAGGACGCAACGCGAGTGTCCCTGGCGCAGGAGGGGCTCCGGACACTGCTGGCAGGCGGTTCCGAGCAGGTGATATCTTCGCTCGCGATGCTCAGTCCGCGCGAAATCGAGGTATGCGGTTTGATCCGCAACGGGCTTACCACCAAGCAGATCGCGTCGTTCCTCCACATTACCGAGAAGACCGTAGAGCGGCATCGCAACACGATTCGCAAGAAGCTCGAGCTGACCGGCAGCGGAATCAACCTTACAACCCACCTCCGCTCCCTGCGCTGAGGACCACCTCCATGTAGTTACCATGTATATGGGATACATAGTTTTAAGGTACTGGCAACCGGCTGTGGACCGGTTACTATGGTTGTGTAGAGTGGTATCGGGGCGGGGTGCACCACCCGCGTCTGCCATCGCAGCCGGAAACCTAAGCGCATAGCCATATCGTAGTGAAAAGAGTTATCGACGCGCACAGCCGTCACAGCGAAGAGTGACGGCAATTCTACGGCAATCGGGGGCCCTCAATGAGCAAGCGCAGAATTATCCTTAACGAGGAGAACTACACCGTTCTTAGGAAACTCGTCGAAGCCCGAAAAAAGGGCGCACAGCGTAACCTGCCGCACATACAGCGTCTTGCTGAAGAGCTGAAGGACGCCGTGGTTATGGATTCCTACGCCATCCCCGGCAACGTCATCACTATCGGCTCGCGCGTCCGTTACCGCCTGATCAACACCGGTGATCTGCACCATGTGGTCCTGGGGTTTCCGGCCGACGTGAAGGACTCCAACGAGAATGTTTCGATCCTCACCCCCCTTGGCCTGGCCCTGATTGGAGAACGGGAAGGAACTGAAGTGGAATACGTTGCCCCAGGAGGCACCTTTCGGCTGCTAATCGAAAAGGTGGAGCATCTTCAAACTGCGTAGTACCGAGGCGGGTCAGGTTTGACGGTTAACGGCTGCGAGCACAAAGACGAAGCCTGTCTGCTGGAATCGCTGACGGCAGAGCTGAACAAGATCGACAACGATCTGTACCAGGAATGCAGCGTCAGCTACGATGATCTCGTGCACCTCTCTGCGGTCTTCGCGCATTTCCCGTCGATGCTCGAATCGCGCACCACCAGCGGCCACGAACAGTCTCTCAATACGCTGATCGAGAAGCTCTACCGCGACGGCTGCGACCACACCGTGTTGCTGCCGACCAAGGTTGTCGTCGGTCGTGCGTTTATGGTCGCGAAGTTCAACTACCTCGGATTTCTGCGTCAACTGGCAGACCGCTTCGATCGGCTTGCCCCCCACCGCGATGAACTGCAGAAGCGCTGGGAATACACGATCTTCTCGCTGCTGATCGAGGATGTCTACCAGGCGATTATCGAACGAGAGCCCGGTTACTACGATCCGGTCATAAGGCGGGAGGCCGCGGTAGATCTCATCCATTACTGGGACAACCGCTTCGACCGTACGGCCACAGACTATGCCTCGGAAATCGTCGATCTATGGCGCGTGCGCAAACGCATCGTACCGGTTTTCGGCACAATGCTGGGCACCATGGAGCTAATGAAGCTCTCATCACTACTGAGTGACCGCTGGCAACGATTCCTTGAAACGTATGCGATGGAAAAAAGCGTCGTCGAAGCGATCGAGGAGTTCGTCTTCGGCCTGACCTACGAACAGATCGAGGCGGTACGTGCAGTCATGCGCGCCGACAACAGATCGGTTATCACCCGGGACGCTCTGCAGGAGTTCCTCGCTCCCGACGATTCACCGGATACCATAGCCAGTGTCGACCCTCGCGATATGTATCGATTCTATCAGCGCCGGGCGCGCGCTACCGAACACCGCGCCCTCGCAAACCGCCCGGGTCCGCGCCGCACACTCGAGGAAAACCTCCTGGTGTTCTTAATCGCCGACAAGCATGCGGCAGAGTACCTCTTGAGGACGGAACACACCTACCGCTAAGCGCTTCTCCGGGCCGCTCCCTAAGCCCTTGCGCACAGGGCCGCTTCGAAACTGGCGCGCTCCAGAGCTGCTGCGCTTCGCAGACCGGCTGCCGCTACGAGACGCCCGGCCTGTTTAGAACTTTTCCGGCACAGCGCGGACAAGTGCCTTGAACTCGAGCAACACCGCTTCAAGCTCCGGGTGTGTTGCGTGAAACGTAGCCGAAAAGTAATTGTCGCTCCCGTAATAGCCAAGGTATCGAAGGCAGTCGGTCCCGATATCGGAGAACTGGGACAGCATCCAATCCAAACGGTCACGGATCAAGGGGTTGTACCATAACAGCAGGAACTCGCGGTTGCCGCGCGCAACCGGGGTCTCGAACATCTCCTCCGGCTCCTCCACCGCCGCTCCGGCGCGTTGATACCGACCGCGCTCGACGATATGCCCCTGCCCCGGCCGCAGCCGCTCGCAGTAGACGGTGATTAGGAGCATATCCTCACGGCGGATAACCCAACGTGAGATCGGCAAATAGAGCGCTGCATGACGGGGAACGGTAGTCACCGTTCCCTCAAGCCGCCGAAACGGCGAGGACAGCTCAAACACGAAGTTCACGCCGACAACGCCGCCGATGTTCGTGTAGTTGGTGTCCACCGGCTCGAACACGCGCTCGGCGGTTCGGCAGGTTGAAAGAATCACCTCGACGTTCTTGCGCCCGCCGCGGTACCACCCCAGAAACACAAAGCCGATCAGCGCGAAGACAAGCAGAAACATCGGCTCCATCCGGCTCGCCCTCGTATACCGTTACGGCTACACCAGTATGACGGTGAGATCAGGAAACTCTGCGCTCAACTCTTCGACCAGCCGATCCCGCAGGCCCGCGATCACAACCGCGGCGATGCCGACGCATGCCATGCAGGAAGGCTGATGTGACACAAAATCGGTGAAGACGTACAGCTCGTTCTTCTCGGCGTTGTAGCGCAGACGCTCGACTATGCCGAGCTTTGCAATTGAATACCCGCTCTCCGGGTCCTTCACCCGCTCGAGCGCGGCATCAATCTTGCGAGCCATTTCAGGATCCATAGCCCGATTATCAGCCCCTCCACCCTTGCTGTCAATAACGAAAGCGGCTTCGCCGCCGCTGTCGGACGACGGAGCCGAGCTTTTCACTTGGCGTTTAGCCAACGCCGTTGGCTAGTCCTGCGTCTCGAGGCCTAGCGCAGGTTGATCCTTGGTCTTGAAGAAATCGATAATGAACACCACGTTGATGACTAGCATGATGCCCACGATGATCCCGACTGCCGTACCGGTCGCCGGGTCGCCGGCATAGGTGGGCGGTATCGCCACAATCAGATACCAGATCATCGCAGCAGTAACCGTGATCCAGAGGAGCATCGCCGGCACAAAAGCGTAGGTGGCTTTGGTATTCAGCCGCTTCGCGACCCAAGCCGTGCCGGTGAGCAGCGCGATAGCCGCAATCAGCTGATTGGCGCTGCCGAACGACGGCCACAACACCGCGAAGGTACCACTCCAACCGAGCCAGATACCGATCGCCGCCGGGATGAGTGACGCTACCCAGCGATTAGTGAGAACGCGGTATGCGCCTTCCGCGCTATCTTTCAGAGGCTTGAAGATCTCAACCAAGCAGTACCGGCCCAGCCGGTTGGTACTATCAAGCGTCGTGAGCGCGAACGAAGCAACCCACATCCCCGCAACAATGCGCAGGAACGCTTCCGGAATGAAGCCCAGCCAGGTGTCGCCGATCATCGCCGCCCAGGTTTCCGAGAACATTGCCGCTCCCGGGTAGGTTGCTTCCTGCGCAGGCGTATACTCGGTCGCCCAACCTGCCACCGTGAGAGTTTCACCCGCTTCAGTGACCACCGACAGGCCCCAACCGGCGACCGCAATAACAACGATCGTAGAGAGAAAGCCTTCAACCAGCATCACGCCGTAGCCGATCGGCAGCCCGGCCTTCTCGCTTTCCAGCTGCTTTGATGTGGTACCGGAGGCCACCAGCGAGTGAAACCCCGACAGTGAGCCGCAGGCGATGATCAGCGGGATAACCGGCCAGAACGGTGTCGGCTGCCCCGCCGTCACAATCGGCGAGAAGCTCGTGAACGCCGGAGCGCTGAACCCGCCAAACGCGAAGATCGCACCCAACCCTCCGAGCACCAAACCGAAGTACAGGAGCCACGCGTTAAGATAGTCACGGGGCTGTAGCAGCACCTGCACCGGCAATGCCGCTGCGATGATGATGTAGAAGAACATAATCAGGTACCAGGCGTCGGCGCCGAGCTCTATCGGAAACGCGTTGGCGAGTATTACGGTGAGAATCAGCAGCGCGATTCCGATGATGGTGCTCACCTGGAACGGCAAGTTGGTGGAGTACATCAATCTTCCTAAGATCACCGCCGAGATGATCAGGTAGATGGCTGCCGCCGGCACCGCCGGGTCGGCTACGAACAGCCCTTCGAGCACCGCCGCGAAGGCTGCCACTACTAGAACCAGGAGAAAGAACACCAGGATGTAGAAAAGGTACCCCGTGCGCCGGTTGATCAGGTCGGTGGCCACGAACTGGATGGACTTCCCGTCGTAGCGCACCGAGGCCATCACCGCCAGGTAGTCGTGCACAGCTCCAATAAAGATGTTCCCGAACCAGACCCACAGCAGTGCCGGCACCCATCCCCACGCCATCGCGAGGACCGGCCCGACGATTGGCGCTGCACCTGCCACCGAGGCGAAGTGGTGACCGAACAGCACCGATGTGCGTG
>PUPD01000027.1 GCA_003552985.1 Spirochaetaceae bacterium | reverse complement strand
TCGCGGCGGTCGGTCTTGCGCCGCTCGCCCGCCTTCTGCGGGATCAGCGAAGGCGCCACCACCTCGCAATCATGACCCGTCTCGACGATCTGCCGGTACAGCCCATACCCACACGGCCCCGCCTCGTACACCCACAGCAGCCGCTCACCCCCAAACCGGGCACTCAGCCGCTCAATCAGCTTGGCCACCTTCTTCGGCGTGTTGGCGATCTCCCCGTAATACTCCGGCGCACCGCGACCGCACTGGGCGATTGCCACCGCAATCGTGTCCTTGTGCACGTCCAGCCCGATGTAAGTGCCGTACACATTGCCGGCCTGCTCCAGCACCTGCCTCACCCCGGCCAGCGCCGTGACCGCACCTGCATTCTGCCGACCTTCCGCGATAAACTCGTTCATGACCTGCCCCCTCGATAATGGCTCTGTGTTGACGGTGGTTTCCCGACCCCGAAAACATAACCCACGTTGCTCGAGGTCGGGCAGGTCAATCCATGATGTCTACATTGAGGCGGCGCGCAGTTCGATTTCGGGGCTGGCTGTCACTTGGGATTGTTCGAGCACGTCTGTGATCGTTTGCAGCGCGGCCTTGTAGTGTTCACGGTTGATCTGTTGTTCCAGTTTCTGGCAGAGAGCAGCGATCTGCAGGTCGCCTTCCCAATGATGTTTCTGCAGATCCGGGCGCAGCGGGCGCAGGGACTCCAGGAGTTCGCCGCCTTTTGCGTCCACGCCGGCGAGGAACACTGCGGCACCGAGCGGCTCCAGCGTCCAGCGGCCCCAGGCCATGATGAGGTGGTCGTCGCCGTGTCGGGCGACGTTGCCGGGTTTCAGATCCGGGTTGTGGAGCACGCGCGGCTGCTTCTGAAGCAACAGCCGCAGCTGCGGGAGCTCTTTGCGCCAGCGGGCCAATAGCGCGTCTTCTTCCGGTGTGTCGATCGCGATCTCCAGTCGCTGGTACAGCCCCTCGGTCAGGCGTTGGTGCAACAGGGGGCGCGAGGCGCGGTAGCTGCGGACCAGGGCCAGGCTGGGCCGGTAGGACCAGATGTGCGGCAGCAGCTGGTCACGCACCGCGTTCCATTCTTTGGCAGGGACGCTGATGCCGTCGCCGTAGGCGCAGATCTGGCAGCGGAAGTCGGCCTCCTCGAAGGCGATGAACGCGGGCGGCGCGAGCAGGCGTTCCCGCGGGACATGCTGGAACAGGAAGGCTTCGTTTTCGAGCTGGTCGATCTGGCGGGGCGGGAAGATCTGCTGCTGGAAGTGCCGTGTCGGCCGGTTCTCGCGATCGTGTTCGATCAGGTGCAGGGTCTTGGCGCCGGGGAGCGTGGAGTCCTGCCAGGCTACGCTCACCGGTCCTGCGAGCGGTGTGGCCCGGGCGAGCGCAGCGACGCTCTCGGCCTGGCGTCGTTCTTTCGCGAACACCGCTCGCAGCATCACGGCAATTCCCTTCTGATCCGGCGTCGTGAACTGCACACTCGGGTAGATCAGGGGGTCGATGCGGCTGCGCGATGTTTGCAGCGACGCGGCTGTCCTGGCGATGCGCGACAGGTTTCCGAGGACTTGCTGAGTGAGCAGGATACTGAGAATGGCGATGAGGATGTTGCCGCCGTGGCCGAGCACGAACGGGGCGAGGATCACCAGGAAGGCGCCGAAGAAAGTCACCGAGCTGGCAATGCCCAGGTATGCCTTGGTGCCGTCCTCGATCCAGGCCTTGAGATGCGGCCGTGGTATGGCGTCGCCCCGTACGCCCCAGGCGCTGAACAGGTAGATTAGCAGCACGGCACTCGCGAGGAAGCCCAGCAGCATCGGGTTGAGCCAGTAGAGAGCCACCGCCGCGATACCCACGAATAGAACCGCCGCGGCCACGCCAGAGAAATCGGCGAAGGCTGACGTGGCTTCGTCCTCCTGCCGGGCATGCAGGCTGATCTGGTTGGCCCCTTGCAGGATGTCCCGCCCGGCATCGCGCGACCAGCGCTCTGAGACGGCCTGCAGCAGCAGCGTGAGGCCGTAGGCGACGAAGGCGCCAAGCGTGAGCCCGATGATCCATGCTGTCTTTTCATCCGGCGGAATGAAGGGAAAGTAGCGGGGTACGCCGGGGTTGCCCGCGAGCAGGATGACCTTAAGCGGGAGGAAGAACGCGAGAATGCGGGTGATGCGGGCCGCGGCGGTGCTGCCGATCACGAGGACTGTCGCGCCGGGGCGCACGCGCAGGAACTGGCGGAGGATCCGCGCCGTCCAGAACCAGAATTGGTGGTTTTCCCGAAAAAGGTTCATGCGTATCCAAAAAGGCGGCCTTCGGCGCCCATTTCTGTAGGAGGCGAGCCTCTCGCCGATCCGGCGCCAGGGCGGAAATAATCAGCCAGAGGCTGGCCTCCTACGCTATCTGCGCTCGGCCGCGCCTCCGGCCATCAGGCGTGTGGCTTCACCCATTTCCAGCGCCCAGATCCGGAGTTGCACTGCAATCGCGACCAGCCGGTAGCGCACCGGTGGTCCAGGGGTTTTCAGGAATCGCCAGAAGGCGATCACGGGCGGTGTGAAAGTCCGCAACAGCCATAAGCCCCGCTGCCTTCGCGTGCCTGCGGTGAGGTTGCCCCCTTTGATGCGCCTCGTCTTCGTGGCTACGGCCGCCCAAGTGCTGCGGGCGGGGTGTGCCACTACCGCGTCGGGTGCATATCGAAGGCTTGCGCCATTCGCGACGGCCTTGCGGCAGAAGGCAGCGTCGCCACCCGAATAGCGGTTGGCGTCGAAACCGTTGAGTTGCATCAGCAATGTCGCTGGGATGGCCAAGTTGGCTGTTGTCGCATATCCGCGGGAAACATACCAGCCCTGCGGGATCCCCTTAACCAGGTCATAGATTTCGTAGGCATTGGGCTTGTCGTTGGCAGGCACCATTTCAACCGCACCGGCGATCACGACCGTCTCGGCGCCGCAGGTTTCGGCATGGCGGTTGAGCGACTGCAGCCAGTCTTCCCGGGGTAGGCAGTCCGCATCGGTAAAGACTATCCATTCGCCCCTGGCATGTTCGAGGGCGTGGTTGCGAGCGGCGTAGGAGCCGGGCCTGGCGCAGTGAAGGACGCGTGTGTTCGCTGCCAGATTGGCTGGAGGCTCGAACCGTACAGACCCGTTGTCGACCAGCAGGACCTCGAATGCCGTCTGGGGCAGCGTCTGCGAATCTAGCCGTTCGAGCAACGCCGGGACGAGGTGCCAATGCTCATAGACCGGTACGATGACCGAGAACGCCGGGGCATGCCGGGCCGTGCCGACACGTTCGG
>PUPD01000050.1 GCA_003552985.1 Spirochaetaceae bacterium | reverse complement strand
GGTTGCGCGCTACGAGATTGGTACGGAAACCGAGACGACGAATCGCTTCTTCAACCTTCGCTGCAGTCGCTTCCGTGACGTACGCACTTCGATTGACGACATGCGACACCGTGGAGACGGCTACTCCCGCTTCCTCGGCCACATCCTTCATGGTCGGATAACGTTTATGGTTTGCCATTCAGCGCGCACCTTATTCGATCGATTGGGGCAGTATCAATATATCGAAATGATTGAATCGTTTCGACAGCGCAAAAAATATACGCCTATAAAAATACAGCGGGATGCGGCCTAGCGCAAGCAAAAACAGTTCCGCTGATCTGCAACAGATTTTTAGAATCTGTAGGTTGCGGGTTTGTAACAGAGACTACGCTAGGTCATACGGAACGCACAGCCAGCCTTCAGACCAGTCAACCGCCGCGCATAATCAGGAGTTAAGTGAAATCAATAAAATGATATCATATAATTAAATAAGATCAGATAGGCCTTCGCGCATGCGCATTAGTTAGCCGAGAGCCTGCGACGAAACGCGCCGGACAACAGAGGAGGCTCGCGCTGGTGCGGGATCTGCATTCCGACGGGCAGTGGTGATCTCGGGAGCAAACATTAGGTGGCGGTTCGCCGTGAATGATCTGAAGAATCGTGAAAAAGTCTTTGACAGGGCGCTGGAGTGGTGGTACAGTAACCGTCTCAGAAAAACGTTTTTCTGAGACGGTTTCTCTTTAAGTCTACGTGAAAGGAGGTTAGAATAGGGAAAGGCGAGGAATACTGAGCTGGTTTTCCAGCTGATCACGATGCTTACTCTCACCTGGTAGGCGATGAGGAGAAGAGCGAGTTGGAACACGGGCGTCGCTCGTGTAAGAAGTATGAGAAGCTGTATTTCGCCGGCGTCTTATGGCGGCGCGGATGCAGCGAATTTGTAAGGGAGGTTACGGGATGAAAAGGAATCTCGTACTCGCGTGTGTCGCAATCGCCGCACTCGCACTGGTGTTTGGATTGCCGCTGTTTGCCGGTGGTGCTGCTGAAGAGGAGGAGATCACCATCAACATTGCGCTTCCGAACAACCCCATTTCGCAAGGGCTTGCTGATCTCGCCGGTCGCTTCTATGAAGCCGAGGGGGTCACGGTTGATATCGCGGTCTTGCCCGAGGTCGACTTACGGTCCCGCCTGCTCACCGAGGCCTCTACCGGAGGAACTACCTACGATATGTTCGTCTTCGGTCCGTACGAAGCGCTGAACTGGGCGACCTTCGGCTGGCTTGAAAACCTTGAGCCGTTCTTTGATAACCTGCCAGCCGATCGACTGGCCGAGTATGACCGGGACGATCTTATACCGGCCATGCAGGAGTCGCTCTCGATGGACGGAGACGCCTACGCGTTGCCGTTTTACGGGGAAAGCGCATTCATCATGTACAACAAAGACCTCTTCGAAGCGAACAACCTAACCATGCCCGAACGGCCGACCTGGGATGAGCTCTATGAGATGGCGACCACGATCCACGATGAAGATGCCGGAATAGTCGGGATGACGATGCGCGGAGCGCCGGGTTGGGGCATGAGCGGCGCGCCGTTCGTCCCGATCGTCAACGCCTTCGGCGGACGCTTCTACGATATGGACTGGAACGCGACCGTAGATACGCCGGAGCAGCGGGCGGCATGGCAGATGTACCGTGACATTCTCGTCGATGCAGGGCAGGAAGACATCATCTCCTACACCTACAACGAGGCGATCGCGCTCATGCAGTCGGGTAATGCGGGCATCTACTTCGACGCGACCTCAATTGCGCCGCCGCTGGAGTCGGCAGAGTCCGAGATCGCCGGGCGCGTAGGCTACGCTCTGCCTCCGCGGGGACCGGCTCATATTTCGCAGTGGCTGTGGAACTGGTCGTACGGGATCAACCCGAACATCTCCCAGCAGCGCAAGGAAGCGGTGTTCGATTTCATGCTCTGGGCAACCTCGAAGGAGTACATCGAGCTGTCCTATCAGGAAGACTCCACCGGTGCTATTACCCCGCCGGCCTCGCGGTCCTCAACATACCAGCTTGCCGGATACTCCGACGTACCGTACGCTGAGATCACAGTCCAAGTGCTCGAGGAGACCGATTTCGACAATCCGACGGTAGATCCGGTACCGTACCAGGGTCTCCAATACATCGCGATTCCGGAGTTCACCGACCTCGGCGACCGGATGACCGAATGGCTGGCGGACTACGTCGTCGGCGAAATCACGCTCGACGAGGCGATCCGGTTGACGCATGAGGCTTTCGACGAAGCTGCAGTAGAAGGCGGATACCGCTGATCGCAGGGCACACGTTTAGGTGTCCGTTCATGAGAGATAGGGTCCGGCCCGACGGCCGGGCCCTTTGGGGGTTAGACATGGACATTAAGAAGGTGCGAGCGGGAAGGCGCTATTATCTACCGGCGGCTATTGTCGTCGGGCTCATGACGCAGATCCCGTTCCTGATTACGATCGTATACTCCACGCTGCGGTGGAACCTCGCGCGGCCGGACTTACCGATCGAGTTTCGGGGACTGCAGAACTATATCCACTTTCTTGCAATGCCGAACTTCCCGCAGCTTTCGATCTTCTACCGCGTTTTGTGGCAGACGGTGGTGATGACCGGTACGGCGCTCGCTGTGTGTACGGTGCTCGGGTTTCTGCTGTCGCTGCTGCTCGACAACGATGTTCCGGGAGTAAACGTTGCGAGAACGCTCATTCTCGGACCCTTTTTCGTTATGGCCACCGCCGCAGGCGTGGTCTGGCGCGCCACAATCTTCAGCAGCAGATTCGGCTGGTACGGGGTAATCGCCGCGAACTTCGGACTGCCGCGCATCGATTTCCTTAGTGCGTATCCGATGACAGTCATAATTGCGCTGTTCGTATGGCAATGGTTGCCGTTCTTTGTGCTTGTAACGCTCGGAGGACTGCAAGGGTTGCCCGACGATGTTATGGACAGTGCCAGAATCGACGGGTGCAATTGGTTTCAAACTACGTTTCTCATCAAACGCCCGCTGGTGCAGAACCACCTGAATGTCGCGATTATGCTTGGGCTCGTGTTCATCATAAAGGAGTTCGCCATCATTATTACAACCACCGGCGGCGGACCGGGAACGCGCTCGTACAACCTGCCGTTTCTCGTCTACCGGCAGGTGTTTAGCGCGTCGAACGTGGGCCGCGCGGCGGCGGTTGCGGTGTTGACGGTCATCCTGACGCTGCTTCTGGTGAACGTCCTCTACAGCACGATCAAGAAACGCCGCACGATGTACGGCTAGAAGGGAGGATGTAACGATGAAACAGCACAGATC
>PUPD01000091.1 GCA_003552985.1 Spirochaetaceae bacterium | reverse complement strand
ACCGAAGCCGAGCTGCGTGAGCTTCAGGATCCGAAGCAATCGTAGTCACTCCGTGACGAAAGCCAACGACCGATCGTAGCCCGAGTGCGCGTGTTTTGCTATGCTTCGCACCGAGGAGCGATCACACCATGTCTACCGAATCGTTTTATATCGGCAGTTACACCGTCGTCGACGACTGGATTCCGAACGCAACCGGCGCGGGCATCACGACACTCGAGTTCGAGCTCCAAAGCGGGAGACTCAGCCGGGGGAAGCCTGCGGCCGAGGTTCCCAATCCTTCGTATCTTACCACGGCTCCCGGCGGCGAGTTCCTGTACGCCTGCTCCGAGCTCTTTTATGAGGACGGCACGGTTTGGGCGTTTGCAGTTGAGCCCGACGGAAGCCTTCGCGCCGTTTCGAAGCGCAGTTCCATGGGGCGCGCCACCTGCCACGTGGCGGTCGACGCCGAGCGCAGCCGGGTGCTTGCAAGCTCCTACCTCAACGGGCGCGTAGCCGGCTATGCCGCCGCGGGGGGCCGGCTCGGCGAAGAGCCGGAGATCCTGGAGTACGAAGGAACCGGGCCGAACCTCAGCCGTCAAGAGAGCTCGCACCCACATCAGGTGGTGCTTCGAGGCGGCGCGTATTTCGTTCCCGACCTCGGCGCCGACCGCATCTGGGTACACGCCGCCGACGATCTCAGGCTCAGGCCGCGCGGTTCCATCGAGACGCCCGCCGGCTACGGACCTCGCCATGTGGTGTTTCACCCGGAGCTCTCGGTGCTGTATGTGGTCTGCGAGCTCACGCCGCGCGTTCTTGTGTATGAGTACCGGCCGGCCGACGACACCTGGCTCGCGGTCGGCGATCACGCCTGCGAGCGTGCCGAGCACGCCGGCACCCCCGCGCCGGCGGCGGTCAAGCTGCATCCCTCAGGAAGGTCGCTCACGGTCTCCAACCGCTTCTCAGACAGCTTGCAGCAGTTTGGGGTGGATTCGCAAACCGGGGGCCTCACCGAGGGCCGAAACGTTCCCCTGCAGGGCCGCACGCCGCGCGATTTCGGGTTCTCGGCCGACGGCAGCCGGCTCATCGCCCTCTGCCAGGACAGCAACGAGGCATTCAGCTACCCGGTAGACACCGCTACCGGCGTGATGGGCGCAGAACCCACCGATCGCATCGAGATCGGGACGCCGGTCTGCATTGTACCTACCGGACGGTGAAGGAGCGCATCATGGAGATCAACTCGGTAATCGCGGCGCGCTCGAGCGTGCGGTCATACAGCGCCGAGCCTGTGGAGACTCATGCTATTACTTCCTGCCTCGAGGCCGCGCGTCTTGCCCCGTCGGCCTGCAACGCGCAACCGTGGCATTTCGTGGTGGTGAGCGACCCCGAAACGCGCGACGAGCTTGCGCGCTTGAGCCTGGCCCCCGGCGGAGTGATGAACCGCTTTGTAGCCGAGGCGCCGGTGATCGTTGCGGTGGTAGCCGAGCGGCCGAACATCACTTCGCAGATAGGCGCTGCACTCAAGAACAAACCGTTTTACCTGATAGACATCGGCATCGCGGCCGAGCACTTCTGTTTGCAGGCCACCGAGCTCGGCCTCGGCACCTGCATGATCGGCTGGTTCGCAGAGCGCAAGGTACGGCGGCTCCTCGATATTCCGCGCGGGCGCCGCCCGGTGCTGTTGATCACGCTCGGCCGGCCGGCACAGGATTCCGGTAGCCCCGCTGCCGACCGGCAGCACAGTTCGGCACCCGGTGACCCGCCTTCCAAACAACGCAAACCGCTCGCCGCGATCGCAAGCAGCCGGCGCTACGGGCGGGCGTGGACAAGGCCGTGATCACCGGCGACACGTCCTATCCGTCCGGGCCGGTAAGAGGCGTGCCGTTGTCGGCAGCAAGCCTGCGCGTAGTTACTCGTCTTCACGGAACGAAGCTCACCTGTCCACGCAACAAGCTTGACTCCGTCGCCCAAGCCTCAGAACGAACGAACAGGTCGAACTCGAAACGAACCACCTTTCAACAGAAAGGCGCCGTTACCCCCCATCATTTCTTGCGTCCACACATTGGTATCGGGATCCCCCCCTGAGGCGGGGTGAATCTCGGTGGCGCTCCAGTATCGGCCGGAAAAGTTGCCAATCCTTTCGCCGGCTAAGTTCAACCACATCTGATTGAGCTCGGCGAGCGACGGAAGGAACCAGTCGTCATAGGTTACGCCTTCGTGATGATGCACGAACTCCACGGCAGCTTGCGCGGCACTGGCGCTGTGGTCCTCCTGATCTATAATTGCCCTCGTGCCGTCTTCTCCGGTTCCGATTGCGTCATAGATCCATGTAAAGGCAAAGGAGTCCAGCACATTGCTCCAGGCCATCTCGGGGTCCTCGCCTCCGTCATACCACCCGTACGGGGCCGCTTCGAGAAAGCGCCACGGGTGCTGGTCGTCTTCATCCTCGTAGAAGATATACCCGCCGGCAGGTCCCACCTTGCCGATGAAGTCCTCTCCAACCGCGATGACCGCACTGCCGAGGTGTTCGCCGTCGGCGCTCCGGGCAAGGACCACCGCGATGCCGTCGGCATAACCGGCCGTTATGACGCCCGCTGCGTCGATGGTGAGAATCGATGGGTCGCTGCTTTCCCACATGATCAGCCGATTGGAAGCGTTCACGGGTATAACCTGCGCGTTGAGCTGATTCGTGCTTTCTCCCGGGTCCATTTCTAGGAACTTCGGATAGACCGATACGCCTGCAACGCCGACCGTCTCGTTCTCCTGAACGAGCTCGGCACTGAACATGTCGTCGCATCCCATGACAGCGCCCAGTACCAAAGCCACAATAGCCGCACGCGCAAATCCGAATCCGATTCTGCTCATCGCTTCCCCCGTTTGATCGGTTCAGCAGACTCGGTTTGCGTCGGGCGGCGAGGCCGAACCGAATCACCCGAATCTGCAAAACACTATAATCTGTTGTTATTTCCGCAATTACGGAATAATGCACAACAGTGATACCGGAACTATACCCCGTTACACCGAGTAAATCCATACCTTTTTGCTCGACTTTTGCAGAATTGTAAGTTCCTCTCCTTTCTCGGCGGAGCCACAGCCGCCGTCACTAAAACCCAGCTCGAAACCAAAGAGCGCCGCACCGCAGCAACGATCCCCGGCCCCGCACGCAATCGCCACATTACTCGGCGTGAAGACCTGGCCCGAGGGCTCACGATGATTGCAGTTCCGGTTCGTCTACACTACCCTCACAGGCAGTATGGCTGTTGAGATTATCGTTGTGGTTATTGGAGTTGCCGCGGTGGTGGTGGGCGTTGTGGGGTGCGTGCTCCCGATTGT
>PUPD01000158.1 GCA_003552985.1 Spirochaetaceae bacterium | reverse complement strand
GTGGCGTGAAACGCCTCACATGCGTTGCGGGTAAGATTGATCAGCACGCGCCGCATCTTGCTGTTGTCGCCGAGGAAGGTGAACCTGTCCGCCGTTGTGATCTCTAACCTGACTCCCGCTTGGGCGAACAGATTCGCGAGACTGTACTCCACCTCTTCCAGTAGTTCCTGCGAAGAGATGAGATTGCGGGAGAGTTGGCCCTGCCTCGTGAAGTCCAGGATGTCGCTGAGAATCTCCATCGCATTGTTGAGCGCCGTCTTGATCTCCCGAAGGTTGCGCTTCAGCTCATCTTGATCGAAATCGGTCCGTTCCATCAGCTCAACGAGTGATATCACGCCGCTCAGCGGGGAGCGCAGGTCGTGGGCGATCATGCTCACCGCCTTTCCGACCGCCGATAGTTTCTCCTGTCTGAGTAACTGTTCCTGCAGCTCAGCGTTCTGGACGACCTGCGCCGCTTGCTCGAGGAACAGTTGCACCATGTACAATCGATCGCTCTTGAGCTGGTTGCGTCCGGCTTCGAACAGCGCAATGATGTTATACCTGTGCAACGGCAGATAGATCGTCGTCTCGGTCTGATAGATGCGTCCGTCGGCAATAGGGGGTAACTCGTGGAGGTGTTCGGCTGCCAGTTGTTCGTCGGCGAGCGCACCGATAGCTATGAGCTTGCGGTACCCGGTCTCTGGTGACCCGGTAGCGATCAGTGCCGATTTGGAGCGAATCAGTTCGCTCACCTGGTGCAGTACATTGTTCAGCAGCGACTGTACCTCGGCCTGGTCCGTTCGCAGATACGCGATGATCTGAATCAGCTCTTCCAGCGAACGTGTTTTGTTCCAGTCGTAGACGGCTTTGGTGGCGACCTGGCGGATTTCGTCCGGCGCGAAGGGCTTGGTGTGATACCCAACATTGGCGCCCGCACGACCCACGATCTCTTCAATCGTGTAGTCGCTGTAGGCGGTGACGAAGATAATCTCGGCACGCTCGTCGAGGCGGCGGATGTGCTGGACTGTCTCGAGGCCATCCCACCCCGGCATGCGCACATCGACGAATATCGCAGCGTAGGGGCTGCCCGCATCCACCGTGGTCTGTACGAGCTCGATTGCGCTTGGTCCGTCCGCCGCTTCATCAAGCTCGAAATCGAAGACTTCCAGTCCACGGGACGGTTTCCCGCGCTCGCCGAACAGCTCTGTACCGGCCGCCTCGATGCCTGTGTGCTGTCTGCGGCGCGGCATCAGAATCTCTCGGAAGCTATCCCGGATCGTCTCTTCGTCGTCGACGATCAACACCCGTTTGTTGAATGCGTTGCTGTTCATTCACTCCTCTTGGTGATCGTGATCAATGTGTTCTCTGTTCTCAGTGGCCTTGAACGGAAGCTCGACGACGGCCCGAGCGCCTTGGCCGGGGCCGTCGCTGGTCAGCTGTATTGTGCCGCCATGCGCCGTTACGATCTGGCGGCAGGCGGCGAGGCCAATGCCGCCTGCCGCGCTCTTGCTGCTGTATGCACTGTCAAACAGTTGTTCGCTGCGGTCAGGCTCGAACCCTGAGCCGTTGTCGCTGACTGTGACCTGTGCGCGCCCGCCGTCCGCGATCGAGACGTTGACCTCGACCGTATTCTGCGGTTCGTCTTGGCGCGCTGTCTGTTTTTCGGTGCGGTCAAACGCCTCGCAGGCGTTACGCAACAGGTTGACGAACACTCGAACAAGCTTGGTGCGGTCACCATGGACGCGCACCGCCTCCTGAGGATAGCGGCGTTGGACGACAACCGAGCGCTTCTCCAGCCCCGCAACCTGCATCGAGATCGCGTCTTCCAGTACCTGTACGAGGTCGCACTGCCTCGAGGACGAGTACGTCTGCGCTTCGTCCGTATAGGTGCGCTGCAGCGATAACAGCTCCGAAATAAGCGTGGTGATCCGGGCCAATCGCGCGTAGTCCTGCTCCAGCTCCGCAGCACGGTCGTGCAGGGCGTTACGGATTTCACCGAGATACGTAAGCAGCGCATCTCCCTTGCCAACTCCGAGCACGTCTTCGAGACCGGTGCGATTATCACGGAGATAGTCCTCGAGCCGTTGCAGGGCGGTTTCCTCGTACCAGGCTTCGCTGCCGAGTAATCGAGCCACTGTTGTGCCGATTGAGGTAATAGCGTTACCGATGTCATGCAGCACGCTGGCCGCGAGCTCGGCTTTTCCGCGCTGGACTGCCTCCTGCTCGATGGCTTGTTTGATCCGTGCCTCTTGCTCGACCGTCTTGGTAACATCGGTCAGCGCGATCATCAGGACGTTGTCATCCAGCTTCTCCACCGTCAAGGAATAATAGAGCGGTGCATCTCCGCCGGCGGGCGTGGCGATCGAGATTCGCCGATTATTCAGGACTGAGCCGGTGGAAGGATGGAATCCGGCGATAGTGTCCACGATCTCGGGCGCGTGCGGATGTAGAATATCGAAGAAGTTGGTCATACGGCCGCCGCTGATCGGTATGAGATACTGAGCTGCGAAGGCGTTCATCATCACGATCTCACCATCGCGCTGCAACTCAAGGAGCGCCAGGGGAGCGAGATACAAAAACTGGAGCAGCTTTTCGACGTCGTCAGACCGGTACTGCATGAACGTTTCGAGACCCGATCATAGCGCTTCCACCAGCAGGTATTGGAAGTTGCGCCGGGCGTTCTTGAGCATCCGCAAGCGAACTTTGGTCGGCCGCATGCGATAGGTAAAGACATACTCGATGGTCTCGTCGAGGATATCATGTTCGTGATAGCGCTCGGCGACCATGTAGTTATTGGTGCAAGGGGCTACTTGAGTAAAGAAATCTCGTCCGACAACACTGCTTTTGGACAATCCTGACAGACGCGATTCGGCTTCGTTGTACTCGAGAACTACGTCGTCCAAGTCCATCTTGACGACGCCGAACGAGAGCAAATCCAGCGTGCGCGAATCGGCGCTGTCCAAGCGGTCGGCGATATCTGCCTGCGCGAATTCCACCGTTGTGTGCGGCTCCTTGAAAACAACCGAAGTAGTGTTGTGCTCCTACTATACCAGCGCCGTCGCGATTTGTCTTGACCCCACTCAATCGGCGTACTATCTTTCAAGTTATAGTATGACCACATACCCGTTCTCCGCCCTGATCGACCAAGACGCGCTGAAGACCGCTCTGCTAGTGGCCGCTGTCGACCCCGGCGTCGGGGGTGTACTCATCCAGGGGCATAAAGGTACCGCCAAGTCGACTGCCGCGCGCGCGCTTGCCGCGCTGATGCCGCCGATCGAGGTTGTCGCTGACTGCCCGTATAACTCACATCCCGACGACCCGGACCAGATGCAGGCGGACACGCTCCGCCGCTATCAGGCCG
>PUPD01000178.1 GCA_003552985.1 Spirochaetaceae bacterium | reverse complement strand
TTCGGGTGTCATGTCTTCTACCCCCCTCGCAGCGAGCCCCACTCCGACAGGCCCCGGAGCCCAACGCGCCGGGGTGGCCGTTACTTGCGCGAGGCCCGGCTACCTATAGTGTACACCCGCCGGAGCCGGCAAGCAATCGATTTGGGAGCTTGAAGCGATGAACCTCCGAAGAGGTTCCACCGTCCCGCCGGGTATTAGGGCCAGGTAGCCCGCTTTCCTGCGCTCGAGCCGGTAGCGATGGAGCCTATACAGGAGCAGTGCCGCAAACACCACCAGTAAACCCGCTGAACAACGGTCGGACCGTCAAGCCGCCGATTCGGCACTCAACACCGACATTACGCATACGTCAGAACCCGAGCGGGAATACGACATAGGGAAGCAGATGAATAGTTCGCCAGACCGCCAACGGAAGCTTCAACGGCTTGAAGAACCACGCGGAAGAAGGTGGACATCTCGGTCACGAAATCATAGAGCATCACCATGAGGCCGTGCAGAAGCAGCAGGACGAATCCGGTCTTTCCGAGCATGCGATGGCGCCTCGGATTCGTCGCTCGGTTGAACACCCTCTCCATAATCGGCAGGCGCATACCGAGGACGAACTACACGAACCTCAAAGCAAACCCGGTCAGCGCGAACAGCCGTGCCGGGGGCCTGAGGAGCATCACTGGATAGTCCTGCATCCGCATTCGCGAGGCCACGATTATCGGTATCGTCAGAGGCGGCGGAGTCGGATTCCTCTTGAGCTCCGCCATTAGCCGGCTGGCCTGGGATTAAGCCTTGGTAGTGCTGATGGCGAATCCGGTAACCGTCGTTCTGGTTGAGTGGGTCTCGGCGAGGATTCGAGCGGCAGTCTCGTAATGACCGCGTTAATACTCTCGGCCGCCGAACAGGAGGTGATATCGGAAACATATGCGTGCACGGTGAATATTAGCGGCTTGAAGCAAGTCTTCGTGCGTAAGGGCCGTGCTGCGTAACCTTGTGTCAAAGGGGGCGCAAACGACAGAATGTCGAACGAAAGGGAGGTACACAAAGATGACTAGCAGGAAGCTCGCGGTACTGACGCTATGCGTCGTGCTGCTCTTGTTGGCTATCTTATTTGCAGGTGGACGTGCCGAAGAACCCGAGGAGGTTGTCGAAGTGGCATGCTATCCGCGCGAGCTCGATAATCGTTACTGTGACCGTACTAGAGGTCTCGTGGCGGATCCTCATTTGAACAAGGACGACTGGGTGGACTTGAATATGCTCATCTCCAGTTACTCGCAGACCTTCGATCCTGCAGTATAGGAAAAGGTATGGGAAGACTTCATCAGGTACCTGGAGAACGAGCTCGGACGCCAAGTGCAGTGGTTCGGAGTGCGGACCTGTGGAGTGCAGGTCGAAGCTATGCGTGCCGGTCGTCCTCACATCTCCAGGTTCGCAGTCGGTGCAGTTCAGGATGCGGTGAATGAAGCCGGCTTCATCTCCCAAGACGGTGGTACAGTTTCCGGACGGGCGTGTCGGCTACTATATGGAGATCTGGTCGCATCAAGACAGCGACATCACAAGCATGGAGGACCTGGAGGGCCGAGAGATCGCGTTCGTTTCGGAGAGCTCCAACTCCGGTTATTCCGCTCCCCGAGCGTTGCTTTACGACGAGTTCGGATGCCTCCCGGCCGCGACCACGAAATAACGTTCTCAGGGTCACACGACGACTCAGCGCTCGGCGTTTGCAACCGTGACTATGAGGCCGCACCGTTGGCCGGCACGGTGATGGACCGGGCGATAGCAGCAGACCGAATCCCCGCACGGGAGGATTTTGCAAACGCGCTGTACAAATCGGAGGAGCTCCCAACCACAGCGTATGATGTGGTCGACAGTCTCCATCCTGACCTGCGGCAGCAAATATGGGAGGCGTTCTTAAACTTCGACTGGGAAGGCACCTCGTTGTTGGAGGAGTTCTCGCCGCGCAACCAGTTCGCTCCGGTAAGCTACGAGGAGGACTGGTCGATTATACGCACGATTCGGGCTCGAAGCGACGAGGTCGCCGAAGTCCTAGGTGAGTAGGTGCGCCCTTGGTCGCGCCTCACGACCACCGTTAAACAGCCCGAGTTGGGGGGGCGTCCGTCTATACGATCGAGCGCCTCCCGATATGACCGCCGATGCGGTAGTCTCGTCCGGTGGGCGTACGCTTGCACCTCCATCCCGCGCTCGTGCTGCTAAGGCTGATGAGGAAGGGCTTCTACTCGAGCAGGTCGACGGTGTACGCTGCCTTTACGAACAGCATCGGCGGAAACTCGAGGTACTTCTCAAACTGCTTGGCGAAGAAGTGATGATCGAGGGCGAACACCTCGGCGAGTCCGGTCAGGGGCCGACCCGGCATCCCCATGAAGATCAGTCCGGCATCCGAGGAGACCTCGCGGATGCTCTCGTGAATGGGAGCATCGCTGTATTCGATGACTACCACCTCTCCGCTCAGACGCGCCGCCTGTAAAAGAGCGGACATCTCCTCGCGAGCCGCTTCCGGGTCCTCCCCTTCCTGCAGCTTTCGGATCATGCGCGTATTCTTCAGTGGTTCACCGGAGGCAATATCGCTCTGATTGATTATGTAGGCCAGAAGCGCCATGAGGTTCCCGTTCTCCTGCCCCTTCCACCAGACGTCGATGCGGTGTTTCCCCTCCCCCTCCGCGGCCAGGCCCGGCTTGAACAAGAGCATATGCTTTCCGTCATCGATCAGCTGCTGCGTGAGGTCGACGAGCGTAAGTCGAGTGTCGATCGGTAAAAGGACAGTGTTCATGTGAAGACCGCCGGGGGCCGCCGACTGGACAATCGAGTAGACGGAGGTGTCGTAGTTGCCGTTGGGAACGACGATGACCTCGCCTGAGAAATCCGGTTCCGGCTTGTACTCGTTGCGGTTCTCCTCTTTGGCGTTCGCCGGCCGCATCAGATTGATCATCGTTATGCCCTTATACTCGCTGATGCGGCGCCCCATCTTGAGCAGGTGACTGAGCTCGGTGCTCTTGTCGGAGAATCCGAAGATGCCGACGATAGGTCGCCAGTTCTTGCTTCCCTGGATGATCCGCTTCATCCGCCCGAATTGCCAGTGGATCGTGGAGAACAGGAGTCCCCACCAGACTCCCTCGAGTGTGCCTCCCGCACGATACTTCAGCAGAAGCGAAAACAGCAGAAGCTGGGCGGCGAACACGCCGATGCCGATCCAAATGTTGAACAGAGCTATTACCGCCACACATATCACGAACCCGTAGAGCGATATCAGCCAATGCCCGCGCGAGGTGGGGCGGAAGCTGGGGTTACCGCTCACCCGCTCGAAAAACGCTGCGAGGTTCACCCAGCCGTACACTACCAGGAAGCAAATCCCGA
>PUPD01000174.1 GCA_003552985.1 Spirochaetaceae bacterium | reverse complement strand
GGAATCCCGCGATTCTCCCCCTCGATGTTCCGCGAAGTGATCAACGCCGATCCGATGCGCTCCAAACAGTTTCACAAAGGGGTGACACAGCTGACGGAAGAGGGGTTGCTGCAGCTGTTCATGCAGAACCGGGGCAACCGGCTCATTCTCGGGACCGTCGGTGAGCTGCAGTTCGAGGTAATTCAGTATCGGCTGCGCGAGGAGTACGGCGTGAAATGCCGCTTTCAACCGCTGCCATACGACAAAGGGTGCTGGATTCGCGCCGACGACCCCGAAGAGCTCGAGCGGTTCATCCGCCTGCGCTCACAACAGATTGCCTATGACCGCCATGGCAAGCCGATCTTCCTGGCCCGCTCCGATTGGCTCCTGCAGGGAACCATAGATGACAACCCGTCGATCAGCTTCGAGTTCAGCTCGGAGGTAATCGTCTGATCCTCTGCCGACCCGACCCTCTGCCCACCCGTTTGTACCGGGTCGTCAACTGATATAGCGTACCTTGGCGCGCTCGAGGTCTTCATCGGTCAGCGGCGGTCGGGTCTCGGCCGGTCGACCGGCACCGACTACTGCCTCAACCGCAAGGTGGCGCGGCAACTCGAGAACTTCGCGGAGATAGTCCTCGGCAGTGCCGCCGCCGGGGTGCGTTCGGTTTCTGATCTGGGCCCAACACGCGCCCAACCCCATGTCGGCCGCCGCGAGTAGAATATTCGAGGCGGCGATCGCGCAGTCCTCGACCCACACATCCGATTTGCGCGTGTCGGCAAGAACCGCGATTGCCACCGTTGCGCCGGCCAGGAACTCCGCCCCGTGCTTGGCTCGCGCCAGCCGGGCGAGGGTATGCCGGTCGGTAATTACAATGAACTCCCAGGGACGGATATTGCGCGAAGTTGGGGACAGGAGTGCAGCCTTGACGAGCGCGTCAATCTCGTTCTCCGACACCGGATCGTCGGAAAAGCTCCGGATACTACGGCGTTTCTTGAGCAGTTCTACGAACATAAAACCCCCTCGGCTCGGAATGCGGGTACCGGGATACGGCTCACCGAATAGGTGAGCGCGGGCCGGCGCATGGCGTAACCGTTATGCACATTGTACGCGCTCCCGCCTGCCCGAGAAAAGTCCTAAGCACGCCTGTCGGAGGCACGGCCCCAAAGGAACGGCGCGCCGCACGGACGAGAGTCGGTGAGCCTCGCACCGGGCTTCCCGCGCGGCGTACGGCGTGCTATCTTGGCCCGCGATGAGTGTGAACGATCCGGACATGCAGCCGCTGCCTGATTTCACCGTTCGTACTAACGCGCGAGCCAAACACGTGCGGTTGCGACTTACGCTTGACGACGGCCTCGTAGTGGTGGTCCCGAAGGGATTCAATCGTGCCGGGATTCCGGCTATCGTACGTAGCAAGCGAAGCTGGATTCGACGCACCACCGAGCGGCTTCAGGCCCAACAGGACGAGCGCCCCGGCACCCGTGATTTGCTTCCCGCGCTTATCATGCTTCCGGGAATCGGCCGGAGCGTGGTGGTCGAGTATCGTCGTACGGCCGCCGGCACGGTGAGCACTCGCGAGCACCAGCGCGGGAAGGTCGTCGTCTCAGGGCCGTGCGACCGGGTACCGGTGGTTCAGGCCGCGCTGCGACGACGCATAGTCCAGATTGCCAAGCGGGAGTTAGAGCCCGTGGTTTGGGCGCTTGCGCAAACCCATCGGTTTGTCGTTCGCCGTGTAGGGGTGCGAACGCAACGCACGCGTTGGGCGAGCTGCTCCGGTTGTGGCACCGTCACGCTCAACGCTAAGCTGCTGTTCCTGCCTTCCGCGCTCGTGCGGCATGTGATTTTGCACGAGCTCTGCCACACCGTCCATCTGGACCATAGCCCCCGTTTCTGGCGGCTGCTCGCTCACTACGACCCGGACTATCGCACCAACGATCGCAACCTCAGATCGGCGGGCCGTCATGTGCCGGCGTGGTTCTGACCGCTGCCGCCCGCCCGCCGCCCGGGCGGGCACAGCGGCTGTGTTTCCGGAGTTGTCAATCGATCTGCGATAACGCCTCGCGCGTCGGCGTTCCGTCCACCAACCGTAGAATGCCTCGCGGGTTCTCATCCTGCAGCTCCGGCGGAAGTGCCTCCGCCGGCATGTTCTGAAAGCATACCGGCCGTGCGAAGCGCAGAACGGCAGCCGTCCCGATAGAGGTGAACTGCGGAAAGGTTGCCGCCGGGTATGGCCCTCCGTGGTGCATCGATGGACACACCTCAACACCGGTAGGGTAGCCGTTGTAGATGATTCTGCCCGCCGTTCGGGTCAGAGCAGCGCGCAGTGCCGCATGCTGCGTAAGCTCATCCGAGTCGGCGTGAATCGTCGCCGTAAGCTGGCCCTCCAGGCTTTCGGCGGCCCGCAGCAACTCGGCTTCGGAGTTCACCCGAACAAAGACGGTGACCGGCCCGAACGCCTCGTTCTGAAGCGCCGGCGCGGCCAGGTAGGTCTCCAGGTCGGCTGCAAACGTTTGCGGGCAGACGACCGTTCCGGCGGCCGGTGCCGTAGACTCATTCGGTGGAGTACTGCGTTTCTCTGAGCGTTCCCTGGGGACGGGCTCGGCACCAGTAGGCTCAACTCCCGGAGTGTTCTCGATCTGCGACACAGCTTCGGCGTAGGCGCTCGCAATGCCGGCCGAGAGCATGACACCACAGCTCTGAGATTTGATTGCGGTGCCCGCCTCCTCAAGCCAGCGTTCGCGTTCCGGGCAATCACAGACGAATACAACTCCGGGCTGCGTACAGAACTGGCCGACGCTGAGAGTGGCGGAGTGTGTCAGTCCGGACACGAGCTCGTTGGAATGAGTGCGTAACGCACCGGGTAGGACGAATACCGGATTGATGCTGCCCATCTCGGCGAAAACCGGTATCGGGGCCGGCCGTGAAGCGGCGATATTGTACAGTGCGCGCCCCCCACGTTCCGAGCCGGTGAAGCCGACGGCTTGCAGAGAAGGGTGGCTGACAAGCGCCTTCCTGACCTCGTGCCCGGCACCGTGCAGCATGCTGAGGATCGCAGGGGGCAGCCCGAGTTGCTTCACCGCGCCGGTTACTACCTCGCCGACGAGCTCCGATGTCCCGGGATGACAGGGGTGAGCTTTGAGGATCACCGGATTGCCGGCCGCAATCGCGCTGGCCGTATCTCCGCCGGCAACCGAGAATGCGAGCGGGAAGTTGGACGCGCCGAATACCGCGACGGGGCCCAGCGGCATCAGCATTCGACGTAAGTCCGGCTTCGGTGCCGGCTTGCGGTTAGGCTGGGAGCGGTCGATCCGGGCTTCTACCCACGACCCCTCTTCAACCAGGGCAGCGAACATGCGGAGCTGATTCACGGTACGCGTGCGCTCGCCGGTCAGTCGTGCCTCCGGGAGGGCCGTCTCGGCCATGCAGCGCTGGATCAGCGTGTCTCCGAGTGCTTCAATCCCGACTGCGATCTCGCGCAGCAGTCTGCCACGCAGTTCCGGAGAGAGCGCAGCGACCGAGTCCTGTGCGTCCGCCGCTTCGCGAACCGCTCGATTCACCTCATCATGAGTTGCTTCCCGATACGCCGGTTGCAGCTCAGCCCCGTCGGCGGGGTTGACCGCGAAAAAGCTCGGTGCAGTTTCAGTTGCCGGCGCCGGTTGTCCTGAAATGATATGTTTCCCGTGTAATTGCATACGTGGCTATTGAAGCAGATCCTCGCGTTGGGGCGTGAACGCGTCAATGACCTGGCAGTCCTCCAGGGCGCGCACCTCGTGCTCGCGGTTGGGAGCGACATAAACGCTGTCGCCGGGGGAGAGATGATAGGTCTCTTCGCCGACGCGTACTTCCGCGCGACCTTCCACGAGATACGTCAGCTGTTCGTGTGGGTGCGAGTGCGCTGGGGCCAATCCGCCACTCGGAATCTCAACATGGATCATCATGAGCTTGCCACCGTGCGCCAGGTTACGTCGCGTGAGAGTATCAAACATCGTGATCGGGGTTTGTTGGGAAAACGGGAAATAGGCCATGGCAATTCCCTCCAGTGGGCACATTATACCCGCCATGCTGAATCCCGGGGAAGCCCTGCGCGCGGAATCGGGGGTAACTCATCTGCGGTCGGGTGCCCGTCGGGGGGCTGGGGTAGTGGGGACGGCGAGGAGGGCAGGAGGCGGGACGTTTTCGGGTGGCCCGGCCCCGCCGCAGCTGGGTTCTTCAGCAGGGTTTTCGAAAAACACCGCCTCCACCGGGCTGCGCGCTGTAGCCCTGCAGCCGGTGGGACGGTAAACCCAGAAGCTCAGAAACCAATAGACAGTGCGCGCGAACACGCGAGTTTGTCTGTTCGCGCGCGTCTCGCGCTTACTGCCCGCGCTGCACAGTGATCAACTGCGTGATCGGCGTGTCGACGGCGTCGATCATGGCGGTAACGTTGAGAGTCGAGAGCGTGTAGTAGAGATCTACCAGAGCTGAGAAGTTTCCTTCCTCGTCAACCGCTACCTCGTCACCGGTGACCATTACGCGCGCCGCCGGGTCGGACACACGCCCGCTGACCGTGATCCTGTTGTCGTTGGTCATCCAGGGAGTGCCCGGTATCAGCTCGGTGCCTTCCGGCGACATCACCACCAGATCGAGGTTGCGAGTTACGTTGATCGTTCGGGTGAGCGGACGATCGCGACCTTCAACCGTCGCCGCCACGACAATCCGATTAGCACCGTAGGACAGATCGACTTCGTGACTGAACGAGCCGTCGCTGCCGACTGTTACCGGAGCATCGTTTACGGTGACGACACTGGACGGATCCGATACGATGCCGCTGATAAGCTGGCTCGGCACCGCGACCGAGAGGGTGCGGCCGGTCGGTGCGGTGATCTCCAGACGCAGCTGCGCGCCTGCTCCGCCCGAACCACCACACGCTGTAACAATCATAGCGGCAGCAATTAGCACCGCCACGCCGAGAATAAGGGTTAGCTTTTTCACGTGAGAGCCTCCTAAACATTCGCACTGCCGCGCGCGGCTGCCGTCCGGCAAGCGTATGCGCGCTGGCTGTGTTTACGCGCTAAAAGTACTGCGAGAATCTTAACTTCCTATTAAGATGCAGGCCGAAACTGCCGGAAAAGTCGCTTTCGATTCCCAATTAGCCGCCCAGGTGATATAGAATGGCGGTACGGGATGCGAGCATGGATCGTAAGCGAATACTGGTCGTAGATGACGACCCCAAGACCGTCCGGCTGGTACGTCTGTACCTGGAGCGCGACGGCTATACAGTCGACACGGCGGACAACGGCCGAACCGCGTTGGAGCTTGCCCGCGAACGCGAGCCGGACCTGGTGGTGCTCGATCTGATGTTACCGGAGATCGACGGCATCGAAGTGTGCCGCCGCCTACGGCGTGAAAGTGACGTGCTGGTCGTGATGTTGACTGCGCGGACGACCGAGCAGGACAAGCTCGCCGGGCTGGACGGAGGCGCCGACGATTACGTCGTCAAGCCGTTCAGCCCTCGTGAGCTCGCTGCGCGGGTGCGGGCCGTTCTGCGACGGTTGCCGTTGGAAATGACGCTGCGCGGGCCGGCGGTGATGAGTTACGGGGCACTCACGGTCAATCTGGAGAAGTACCAAGCTGAGCTCAACGGCAAGGAGCTGCGTCTTACGCCGGTGGAGTTCAGGTTGCTTGCGTTGCTGATGCGAGAGCGCGGGCGGGTTCTCACCCGGACGCAGCTGGTGGAGCGGGCCTTCGGCCATGATTACGAGGGGCTGGAGCGCACCATCGACGTACATATTCTCAATCTGCGCCGAAAGATCGAGCCAGACCCGGCACGCCCAAAGTATATCAAGACGGTCTACGGAGTGGGGTACGCCTTTGCGGAGGGTGCGGCATGATGCATCGGTTGCAGGTTCGGCTGTTCGCGGCCTTTCTGCTGGTGATCATCGTCGTGGTGATTACGATTCTTCTGCTCGTACTGCCGGCAGCGGAGCAGGAAATCGATACCTATGCGCAGCGCACCGGCCGGCTGCAACTCGCCCGGATGCATCACTGGTTGCTCGGCTACCACTCGGCTCGCGGCAGCTGGAGCGGCGTGCAGCCGTTCATCGAAGAGATGGGCGTCTTGTACGGTCAATGGGTTGTGCTGGCCGCCGAAGACGGCACGGTGGTCGCCGATTCGCGGAACATGCTGTTCGGACAACCGTTCGACGAGGAGTGGACGGAGGTGGTCCTTACCGGGAGGGATGACGAGCGCATTCTGGGCGTGTTGTACGTCAGCGCCGAATCGGGAATCGATGAGGCCTTTGCGCGCGATCTTCGCGACTCGCTGGGCTACTTCCTGTTTTGGGGCGCTCTGACCGCGTTAGGAGCCGCGCTCGTGTTGACGTTGGTGTTGTCGCGGGCGATCTCGGCGCCGGTACGGCAGCTGGCGGAATCGGCGATCAGGGCCGGGAAAGGGGATCTCACGGTGAGGGTGCCAGGCTCGTTCCGCGGAGAGATCGGCGAGCTGGCGCGGTCGTTTAACAGCATGATCGCCGATCTGGCGCGTGCGGCCGAGCTGCGGCGCAATCTAGTCGCGGATACCGCGCACGAGTTACGCACTCCGCTGTCGAACATACGGGGCTATCTGGAGGCAATGAGGGACGAGGTGCTGGAGCCGTACGATGCAATCGCCTCGGTGGAGGAAGACGTGGGGATGCTGGCGCGGCTGGTTGATGATCTGCAGGAGCTCGCGCTTGCTGAATCCGGCGCGCTGGGGCTTCATCTCGAGCCTGAGAACCTGGTGACGGTGATACGACGTTGTGTGGCGAGCCTGCATGCGCGGGCTTCGGCCCGGGGGGTTTCGCTCCATCTGGAGCTCGAGGACGGGCTTCCGCCGTTGATGATCGATTTTCAGCGGATCACGCAGGTCGTCCACAATTTGCTGGTGAACGCGCTTTCGCATACCGAGCGTGGCGATCGTATCGTAGTCGTCGCCGAGCACCTTGAGGGCGTTGTCCGGATGCGCGTAAGCGACACAGGAGAAGGCATCCCGGAAGGGGAGCGCGAAAACGTGTTTGAGCGCTTCTACCGGGTCGACCGCTCACGGACACGTGCAACCGGCGGAACCGGGCTTGGTTTGACGATATCCAAACAGCTAGTGGAGGCGCATGGCGGGCGGATACGCGTGGAGGGGAACATTCCGCGCGGCAGCAGCTTCATCGTCGAGCTGCCGCTTGAGTCGTCGGGCGGCTACGCACCGAACACGGACTCTATGATCTCCTGAAGGCGGTCGCGGTCGACCGGCTTCGTGAGATAACCGTACATCCCGGCTTGGCGGCAGCGCTCATCCTCTCCGTCCACCACGCCGGCGGTCAAGGCTACTATTGACGGCGTTTCCCCATCTTCATCGGCGGCCGCCAGTTCAAGGATCTCGGCGGTTGCCTGATACCCATCGGTATGCGGCATCTGCAGGTCCATGAAGATCAGCTGAGGGCGGTGTTCCCGAAACAGCGTGACCGCCGACGCACCGTCGGTGGCTTCAAGGATCTGCGCCTGCGGCAGAATGTTCGAGATCACTTTGCGCGCTACCAGAAGGTTGATGCGGTCATCTTCGGCAACCATGATTATTGGCTGACGCGTCTGCGGTTGCTGTCGTTTTTTGTGCATGCGTTGTTTTGTATGTCCATCCTCGGCAAAAGTTGGGCCCGCCGTCGCGCGCTCCAAGAGGTGAGCACACGCACGATCGGCAGGCCCGTCTCGTGTGGTTAGCGTATTCTATCGCTAATTCGCCCAGCTGGCCAGATCCACGTCATTCTCGGTCTTGGCAACGGCGCATGTGACGGCCATGTCGCCGGTCACGTTCAATCCGGTTCGGCCCATATCAAGGATTGCGTCGATTCCGAGAATCATCGCATATGCCAGCGCTTGCGGCGTTCCCTCGGTTACCGGAAGACCAATCGCATTCAGTACCATCAGTAGCATGATTGCTCCCGCGCCGGGGACGCCGGCGGTGCCGATAGACGCCAACACCGCAGTGATCACTACCATCACCTGCTGTGCGATGGTAAGGGGCAGGCCGATCGCGTTGGCGATGAACAGTGCACAGACCGCCATGTAGATCGCGGTTCCGTCCATGTTGATTGTGGCACCCAGCGGTAGGCTGAACGAGTAGGTCGGACGGCCTACGCCCATTCCCTCGGAAACGTTACGCATGGTGACCGGCAGGGTACCGCCGGAGGAGCGGCTGACGAATGCTGTCACCATCGCCTCACGGCCGCGCTTGAGGAACTTCGGCAAGCTGAAGCCGAATCCCTTCAGAATACCTCCGTACACCAGCACTAGGTGCAGGACAAGCGCAAGGTAGACCGCCAGTGTGACGATGGCGAGCGGCCCGACGACCTCAGCACCCTGCCTGCCGAACACAACCGCAATCAGCGCAAACACGCCAATCGGCGCATACTGCAGCACCCCGCGCACAACCTTGAACATGATCTCCGCGCCTCCGTCGAAGAAGCGGAACATTAGGTCGGCGGCCGATTTCAGCCGTTCGTCATTGCTCGCCTGCAGATAAGACAGCCCGAGACCGAAGACGAGCGCGAAGAAAATGATCTGCAGAACTGTCCCCCCGGCCATTGCGGCGATGGGGTTGGTCGGCACAATTTCAAGCAGTGTGTCCACCAGCGATGGCGCAGTTACGTCACGAGCCGCCCCTTCTTCTATGACCGCGATGTCCACGCCCGAGCCCACTCGAAAGAGATTGCCGACGATGAGCCCGAGCACAATAGCTACCGCCGAAGTCGCTAGATAGAACAGAACTGTCTTCACTCCGATACGACCAAGGCGGGCCGGGCTGACGCTTGCAGCACCTACGACCAAGGTGAAGAAGATCACCGGGACCACGATCATCTGCAGTAAGCGGACGAACAAGCGGCCAAGTGGATCAATTACCTCAATCGCGGGTCCTACAATAAGCCCGACCACGGCACCGGCGACCAAGCCGATCAGGATGCGCATAAGCAGATTCGTTTTAAAGTACCAGTCCAGCATCCCACCCTTACCTGGAGACTGTGAACTCATATCTCCCTCCAACAGTTTTATTTAGCTCAAACAACGTCTGAGCTGTTATTCACATAACAGTATCGATAATCGGCGATTACTGTAGTCTGCACCCGGTCTGCTGCCAAGTCAAGCAAATTTGCTATCGCAAATGCGCAAGCTATCGCGTTGGTTTCAAACGGTGTATACTGAGCTTATCAGGAGGCTGCCATGGGTGTGATCACGTTGTCCCGGGAGCTCGGGAGCCACGGCGACCGTATCGCCGAGCAGTTGGCCGAGAAACTTACGTACCGGTTGGTTAGCAAGGCGGAGATCGAACGTGTGCTGCGCGAAGATGGGGTCCCCGAAAGCAGTATCGAAAAGTTCGACGAAAAGCACCCCGGTTTCTGGCAACGCTTCTCTCGCGACCGCGACCATTACCTGCATTTGCTCAGCTACACAATCTCGCGTTACGCCTACGAGGGTAACTGTGTGATTCTCGGTCGCGGCAGTCAGGTGCTGCTGTCACATCTGCCGTGCGTGTTGAATCTTCGGATCACGGCCCCGCTCGCTGTGCGGGTCGATAACGTGGCGCGAGAGTTCGGATATACACACCAGGAAGCGGAGGACATGGTGCACCATAGCGACCGGGAGCGTGCCGGGTTCCACCGCTTCTTTTTCAACGTGAGTTGGACGAACAGCGAGCTCTACGATCTGGTGCTGAATACCGAGTACCTCGATGATGAAGCCGCCGTCGATGTGGTAAGCCATGCGCTCGCGGCGCTTCAGCGCCCCGACTATGTGCGTGAGACCGACGAGAAGCTGGGGAACCTGTTTCTGGAAATGCGGGTGATTACCCAGATCGTGTATCAGGAAGGGTTACCGGTACAGAATCTCACCGTCACCGCTGAGCAGGGAACGGTACACCTGCGCGGCATGGTAAGCGCTGAGGAGGACGTCCGCTTGGTGGAGGAGGCAACGCGCCGGGTTGAAGGGGTGAAAGAGGTGAGCTCTGCGGTGTATTACGTGCCGCCGAACACCAGTATCAGGTGAGTGGGTGCCCTGCCGGCCGCGCGCAGAGCGGCACCACTAGGGGCGTGGCACCACTAGGCGGTGCCGGAAGAACGCAAAAAGGCCGCGCTCAGCGCGGCCTTCGTGTGCTCAAGCTCGCATTAGCGGAGCCCCCGCTCCTCACTTAGGGGATCCAGGACTCTACCCGTTCACGGTTATCCGCTACCCAGCGCTCGGCGGTTTCGAGCGGATCGGCTCCGTCCTCTTCATTCCACAACAGAATCTCACCGAGCTCGTCGAGCGACCAGTGGAAGTTGTCGAGGAACCGGTGTACTTCCGGCATGTCCTCGGCCAGTCCTTGACGGGCTACCGCGCTGACATGCTCCTCGCCTCCGAACGACTCCTCGGGGTCTTCAAGGTACTTCAGCTCGAAAGCGGCTTCTTTCCAGTGCGGTGTCCACCCGGTGAGGACGATCCAGTCTCCGTTCTCATAGGCATTGCTAAGCGCCGCGGTCATGCTGGCATCGCTTCCTTCCATCAGAGTCAGCCCGAGTCCGTAGTCATCGATCGCCCGTTCAGCCGCAGCCATGATGCCGGCGCCCGGGTCAATTCCAATGATCTCCCCGGCGAACTCATCCTGGTAGTCGTTGAGATCGGCGATGCTGTCGACTTCCTCCACATAGGTGGGAACCATCAGCCCGATGCGAGCGCCTTCGATAGTAGGACTGAGCAGGTCGACCCGATCCTCGGTTTGCTCGAGGTAGGCTCCGTGCGTCCCCGGTAGCCAGGCGGCAAGCATGCCGTCCGCGTCTCCGGCGGCAATTCCTTCCCACATCGCTGCCGCGCTGACCGAGATCACGTTGACCTCGTAGCCCATCTCCTCGAGTACGATCTGAGCGACATAGGTGGTCGCAATCGCATCGGCCCATTCCACGTAGAGAAGGTCCACTTCTCCTGCAGGCTCAGCTTCTTCGGCTCCGGCCGAAAACACCATCACCAGCGGAGCGGAGACGAGTAAGACGGCAACTGCCGCCACAAGCATTGTTTTCTTCATGTACATTCCTCCTTGATGTACGCACGTCAGGTGCAAAGCGGTCGAGTGCTTATCATCGCTGACGTGCAGGATGGGATTGAATATACAATACTTATAGCTGCAATACAAGCCTTCTGAATAAAAATATTCACAAGACCAATAGTATGAACTGAAACTATTGGGGTTGTGCCGCTCGTAGAAGCCACCCCGGAACCGGTTGCAGTTGTGGTCGTCGCAAGCGGTCAATCTGTATATAGCCGGCCGACTGATTCACTAATTTCTCCACTGGGGTGCCTTCGCGGGTCAGAAGGCGAAACTCGCCGGGCTGCACCGCGGCAGCGATCGTGCGCGGTCCGATGAACTCAAACCCACGGTCGCTGCGAATGGTGTTCTTGACGTTCAGATAGAGCGGGCTTCCCCAGCGCGCGCGCTCGGAACCGCGGGCACCAGGCCGCACCTCCTGATCCGCTTCGGGGGCGGGGTGCAGGGACCTGCGTCGCGTTTCCCTCTGCTCGGTCTGGTACTCCGGCTGTGCCGGGTCTTCGATACTGCCGAGGAAGAGGTGCGTCTGCCGATAACTACCGAGGGTGGGTTGTTCGAACGCGTCACGGCCGAAATAGAATCCGGTTGAGTATTCACGATGGCTGACTGCAAACAGATCGCTGCGGTACGGGTTCTCCTCCTGAGGATGATCGAGCGCATAGCGATAGGCGCGCGTCACGACCGCTACGTAGTAGAGGCTCTTGATACGGCCTTCGATCTTCAGGCTATCGACCCCGGCGGAACGCAGGTCTGCCAGATAGTCGATCATGCAGATATCCTTACTCGACATCAGCGTGGTGAAGCCGCCGTCGGCGGTTTCGCCGATTTCGACCGGGAGGTATTCGCCCGGCCGCTGCTCTTCTTCCAGCGCGAGCCGATAGCTCCAGCGGCAGCTGTGCGCGCAATCGCCCTGATTAGCCGAGCGGTCAGCCGCCCATTTGGAGATGAAGCAGCGCCCGGAGTAGGCGATGCAGACCGCTCCGTGGACGAATACCTCGAGCTCCAGTTCGGGGACGTGGTCTTTGATCGCCGCGATCTCCGAAAGCGACAGCTCCCGACCCGGCACGATCCGGCTGAAGCCCATGCGATAGTACATCCGTGCCGCTTCCGGGTTCGTGCAGTTCGCCTGGGTGCTCAGGTGCAACGGCAGATCAGGGAAGCGCCGTTGCAGGAGTGGAACGATACCGATATCGCTGACGATAAATGCGTCAAACGGATACTCTGCGATGCGCTCAAGGGACCTCTCAAGCGCGCCGAGGTCGGCCTTGTGAAAGTAGATGTTGAGCGCACAGTAGAGCTTGCGGTCACCCTTCAACGCTTGGACCTGTTTCGGGCTCTCAGCAAGCTCGTCGTTAATGTTCTCGGCGTTCGCGCGCAGGCTAAACCCGGGCAACCCCATGTAGGCCGCATCGGCCCCGTACCGAAACGCATACCGGAGTTTGCGGAGACTGCCGGCCGGTGCAAGTAGTTCCATCACGCAGCAGAGTATCCGATCCCCGCCGATCAGTCGAGCCGTACGAGCACGGCGCTTATGGGTTGAGAACGATCTCGTAACTGAGGACGGCTATCTGCTTAAGCATCGCCGAAACTCCGCAGTATTTTTCCTGAGAAAGCTCCACCGCCTTTTCGATCTTGGTGCGATCGAGCGCGTCGCCGGTGAATAGGTAGCGGACGCGGATCGCGGTATACACCTTTGGGTGGTCCTCCGAGAGATCGCCCTCTACCTCGACCTTGAAGCTTGCGTACGGCATCTGCATCTTGGCAAGAATCGAAGCTACGTCCATACCGGTGCATCCAGCTAGCGAGGTCAGCATCAAGGGCTTAGGTATGGGGCCGTAGCCCTGGCCGCCGACCGACGAATCGGCGTCCAGTCGAAGGTTGTGGTCCTGAAGCTGCGCGTCGAACGCGAGCCCTTCACGGTGCGTAATCTCTGTGTGGTGGGTAGCCATGCTCAATTTACCTCTTTAGTGCGCGCTCGAGGTCGGCCTTGCTGAAACCGACCAGGATCCTGCCGTTGACATCGATCACCGGCACACCCATCTGGCGCGATTTCTTGTACATTTCATCCGCACGACGTTCGTCACGCGCGACATTGTATTCGGTGAAGCGTATGCCTCGCTCCCTCAAGTATTGCTTCGCGGTTGTACAGTGCGAGCACGTCGGAGTGGTGTAGATTTTGACAGCCATACCGAACCTCCCGGGTCAAGGGTATTTACATATTGAAAATACTATATAACAAGCTCTCGGTCAAGCGGCCGGCGCACTCCTCCCTTTCATCGCCTCGATCTCGTCCGACTCGTTGCGTCGCGCTCCGTAGAACTCACCCCAGGGCGTGCCGATGAAGGCCGCTGCCAGCGTGTCGTAATCCTGCAGCCGTCCCGAGAAGTAGCGGTTGCGCTCATCGCCGTCCTTAAGGTCAACGACCCCGCGTGAGAGCCGGTCAGATTCGCGTAGTTGAAGCGCAGTGCGCCGCCGATGTAGTCCTCAAGCTTAACCCTCGTACGCTCGGCGACCTGCCTGTGAAGCTCGTTCATCGCCAGCTCAACCGAGGCGATTCCGGCGCGGACGAAAACCGCTCCCAGGACTACGGCGGAAAGCGCCACCAATGCCACCGGAGGCCGAACGAAGAGATGTTTCAGCGGTATGGAGTGCAATCGCTCGTGCATCGGAAACAACCGAGTGTTTACCCCGTTGTTGCTCTGCTGTCAACCTGAGGTCAGAAGCGCCTTGTGCGGGCCTTGAGCCCTCCTCAGCTGCTCGAGCCCGATACGTAGTTTTCCAACTGGCGAATCAATCGATGCTTTTCGTCGAGCAGCGCCTCTTTTTCGCCAAGCGCGGCCTTCACCAGGTCGCCGATTGAGACGAGCCCGATCAAGCCGTTCGCTTCATCCGCTACCGGGATGTGCCGGATTCGACGGCGGGTCACAAATTCCATGCATTCCTGTACCGTGCGCTCCGGTGAAACCGTGATGACATCAGGTGTCATCAGCTCGCTAATCGGGGTACCCCTCCCAAGGTCTTCCCGTTCAACCGATTTACGAGCATAGTCGCGTTCGGAGAAGATACCCACCAGGGCGCCACCGGCATCGAGAACCAACACAGCACCGATCTGGTAATCGGCCATCAACCGAAGTGTATCAATCAAGGTGGTATCCGGGCTTACCGAGTAGATCTTGCGTCCATTGATTCTGACAAGGTCTCGGACCGTTGCTTCCATTTTTCGCCTCCTCACTCATCGACCTTTGACAACTCCGCTCACCGCCGCGTCTTCAACAGCGGGCGAGTCGTCACACCAAGATAATACCATAACGCGGGGTGTGTGTGCGGCTCGTGCTCAACACACACACACTGTCTGAACCCGCTTACTGCAAGTGCGCTCGGTTTCAGCGGCGGCGGACAGTGAGCTCGACGGCCGCCGACATTCTCGACCACGAGTTCCAAGGAACGCGCTCAAGAATCGTGAATCCGTGAGCGGTTGGTGGTTTCGTCGATGATAAGAGCTGCAACCGATAAAACGCCGGCACACCCGGGCGAAGCGGTGCGTGAGGAGTTCCTCCACCCCTGGATTCATCCTGGAAGGCACACTGCCGCAGACGGGACATGCGGAGCATGCCCCGCTTGCAAAGCCGGCTCTCTCTACGAGAGCACACTGCCGGAGACGGGACTCGCGGAAGCGAGCCCCGCTTGCAAAGCCGGCTCTCTC
>PUPD01000284.1 GCA_003552985.1 Spirochaetaceae bacterium | reverse complement strand
AGCGGCACAAAGGTTCGGGGCGGAGCATCATTGCGGGAGCACGCTCGCTCAGTGAAATCATATGGCACATGCTCACAAACGAGCAGCCGTTTGACGAAGCGAGGATGACCAGTCCCGAGATCAGACGGAAGGCAACGGAGATGCAGGCGGCCGCATCAGAGGCCGCGTAGACACCAAGTGAGCCTGAGTTAGGACTCACGGTTGACCTTTTATAGGAGCAAAAGTGCTTCGAGCGACGCGGTTTCTTGTTCCTCCACCAGCCATGGTACCAAGGCCGACGAGTCCCAGTACCTCACCGTGATTCACGCCGCTCGCGCACAAGCGTCTCGACCGCGCTCTGATCTGCCGGTATCGCGGGCTTGGACCGATGCAGGAACGCCTCCGCGTCGGGTTTTGATTCGGGCATGGTTGCAACTCCGCTTCGCGCCAAGGCGTGAAGATGTTCATCTCCCGACCAGCTCTCGGCGATGGGAACAAGCCGGGCAACGGGAACATCACGGTCGAGAATGATCACCTGCTCTCCATTGCGAACCTCATCGATGAGCTTGCTGAGATGGTTCTTCGTGTGAGTTATACTAGCTGTTTTCACAAAGCTATAACAGCCTTAACAGTTGCAACGGTCATGGCACCTCGACGACCGATACCCGATTTCCCTCTTCGTCATAGACGTGGACCTCGTTCAGGGGGTCGGGAAGACGCTGCCCGGCGCTCACGAACTCATAGTAGTGCGTGCCGGCCGGTACGCGCACTCGCAGGCGATACTCGCCGCGGCTCACCTCGCTCATGCGGTGCATGTACGGATCCCAGTTGTTGAAGCTGCCTCTGACGAAGACCCGGCGGTCGGGCTCGGTCTCAAAATAGAACTCCACCTGCCGCCGGTCACGAATCACCGGGCTCTCCGGCGGCGCATCAACCGGCTCCGGCAGCTCAAATACCGAGATCGGGACCCCGGTGCCGTCCACCCGGGCGAGCGGGTTCTGCGGATCGCGTCCCCAGAGGCCGTCGGCTACTAGGCGGTACTCGAGCGTCTGCACGTCCTCGGGGATTGGGTACATCAGGAAGTAAACATCGTTGCGGTTGCGATAGAATACATGCTTATGGCGGTAGTTTTCGTGTGCAAACACCGCGGCCACGTAGCGCGGCGGCGGGGAAGGCTGTAGGGTGATCAGAATGTGGTCGTCGACTACGCGCGGCGGCCCCGGTTCTGCCAGGCCGGAGAGGCGCAGCTCGGTCATGCGCTCAAACTGCGGCGGCTGGGCGAGCGCGAGCGCTGCGGAGGTGAGGAACAAAAGCGTTACTGCCCGAGATGCTTTGCGTCGCCACATTTGTGTGCTATTGTGTTCATCGGAAGTCCAGCACACGCCTTTAGCGTCTTACGGGGGTGATCGTCAGAAATCGGCGGTTCCTTCCGACAATAATATACGAAGATGCCCAGTCTCGAACAGATAAAAGCATTCGACCAGACTCTCACTTCGCTCGGTAACGAGCCGGAGATCCTGCGCAGCTGGGGTGAGGCGCTCGAACCGGTGGAGCCGCCCCCGGAGGGGCTCTCGGAGGATCTTAGTGAGCTCCTCGGCGAGTCCGGCGGCGAGGATGACGCCGGCGGGCTGGGTGAGTTTGATCTCGAGGATGCCGCGGATTTCGCCGAAGACCAGCCGGAGGACGAAACGGTTGAGGAGCCGATCCTTGAAGGTGAGGACTTCCTCGAAGCCTTTGCCGGCAGCCAAGCCCGGACCGAAGCCGAGGATGAGCTCGACGAAGGAATGGATCTCGATGACGAGCTCGGCGCGGAGCCGGGTGAGCTTTCTGGTGAAGTAGCCGGGGAGGCCGAGGTCGAGGAGACCGGAGTTGAGGAGCCTGCCCCCGACGAGGAGCTTCCCGATTTCGGTGAGGGCTGGGACGAATTTGATATCGATACGTTCGTAGACGACCTAGACCTCGATGAGCCGGAGGCCGAGGACGAGGTCGCGGACGAGGAGCCGGTCCAGGAGGGTCCACCGCCCGAGGATTTCGAAGATTTCGATGCCGGGGATCTCGGTGAGCTCGACGAGGAGTTCTCGTTCGAGATCGACGAGGAAGAAGCCCCGCCGGCGGAAGGCGCGCCCGCCGAACCCGCGCAGGCCGGCGCGGCACCGGAGCCAGGCGACGAGGCCGAGGAGGGCGCGGAGGAGCTCCCGGCGGAGTTCGATCTCAGCGAAGATCTCGAGGAGATCTCGCTCGGTGAGGCTGAAGAGACTGAGCCTGAAGGGGCTGAGGTCGAGGAGTTCCCCGAGGAGGTCGGCGAAGAGGACGAGGCGCCCGACGACTTTGACCTCGACGAGTTCAGCCTGGGTGATTTCGGCGCTGAGTTCGGCGTGGACGAAGATGAGGATTTCGAGCCGCGCGAGGAGGACATTCTCCCGGACGAGGGCCTCGGGGAGGAGGCCGAGGAGGAAGCCGCCGAAGAACGCGAAGCGGCGGCGGCAGCTGCATTTGAGCTAAGCGACGAGCAGTTTGCGCGGATGCAACGCACGCTGTCGCGGCTTCCGCTCAACGTCAAGCTCGCCGCCGAGCAGGCGATTGCCGAGGAGTACGGCACCGGCCGCCAGCGGCAGCGGCTGGTCGAGCTCCTGGTAGAAGGCGAATCGGTCAAGAGCATCGCCGATTTCGCCGGGCGGCTTGTCGGCAAAAAGCTGCAGGTCCCCAAGGGCTACCGCAAGCTCTCAGGGCTCGCGTTCGAGCAGGAGAAGGAGAGCTTCGCCTACCGCTTCAAACACCAGGTGCTCCCGGTGTTGCGCGTGGCGATGCTCGCTGCCGCGGCGGTGGGGCTCCTTACCGCCGCCGGCTACCAGTTGCTCTACCGTCCGATCCAGGCGCGCAACCTGTTCCGCCAGGGCTACGAGCTGATACCGGAGGCACAGTACGAGCAGGCCAACCGCCTCTTCGACCAGGGCTTCGCGACCTGGCCGGTACACCGCTGGGTCTTCAACTATCCGGTGCGACAATGGTTTTACCGCTACGGCGAGGCCTTGACCGCCGAGCGGCAGTACGGGCTTGCGGCGCAGAAGTACGACAAGCTGCTTGCCGCCTACCCGATGGACAAACAGGGCATTCTATATTACGCCGAGCTGGAGTCGGTGCACCGCATGAACTACGAGCGCGCTGAGGAGCTCCTGCAGGGGTATCAGGAGGAGGTGGAGCTCTACGACTACGATATCCTCCTCGCCGCCGGCGACAACTACATGCGCTGGGCCGAGATCGACGAGGAGCGCTACGAGGATGCGCGCGTGCAGTTCGCAACCGGCATCAGCCGCCACGGCGATACCGATGAGCTCCTGATGCGCATGCTCCTGTACTTCATCCGCACCGACAACCGTCAGGAGGT
>PUPD01000044.1 GCA_003552985.1 Spirochaetaceae bacterium | reverse complement strand
TCGCCGGCACCGGCGCGATGGCTATTGAGGTGTGGCCGGGTTGGATCGGCGATATGGAGGATCCCGAGGAGTCCGAGGTGGTCGGTTTGGTGAACGTCAGCGCTCATCCGCGCCAGATTGAACCGCCGGCTCCGTTGCTCGGAATCTGGCTGCTTGGCATCCCGGTAGGCTCTCAACATCAGGACGAAGCCTTCGACTTCCTGCGGTTCATCACCAGCGCGGAGATTCAGGAGAAGATCGCGCGCGAAACCGGGCAGGCCCCGACCACCGAGAGCGTCCATCAGATTTCTGATCTGGTCGAGCAGTACCATTGGTATCCGGCTCAGTTGGAGGCGCTCCAGGAAGGTGTAGCCCGGCCGCGAACCGATCATTGGGCGGAGATTGAGTCGGTGCTCGGCGATTACCTGCAGCAGGCTCTGATCGGAGATATTTCCGCCGAGGAGGCACTCGACCGCACACAAGAGCGTGTGCTTGAGATCATGGAGTAGACACCGAACAGGTTGTCGCTCACGGAGCGTCTACGGAAGGTGCCCCAAGCGGGCAGGGCCGCTGCTCGGCTGTGATGCCGAGCAGCGCCTCCCGCCGGCCGGTACATAATCCCTGATTACACTGCATGCGGCAGGCGACACACATGAGAACAGCTTCAATCCCAACGCAGCGTACGCGAGTCTGGACCAACGTCAGACGCGTCTCGTTCTTCTACGCGGCGCTCGCGCCGGCTTTCATCATCGTCGCGTTCCTCACGATCTACCCCATAATCAACGTCCTCTACGACTCGCTCTTTCGGTATGATTTCATCCGCGATACACGGGAGTTCATCGGGCTCACCAATTTCGTGCGGATCGCAGGTGAGACGCTGTTTCGTCGTTCGTTTGCCAATACAGTCGCGTTTACCGCGATGGCGAGCATCTCTCAGGTCGCGCTCGGGGTTGTCCTGGCACTTCTGTTTTACGGGGAGTTCCGCGGCAAGCGGATCGCGATGACGATTATCATCTTCCCGATGATGATCTCGACGATGGTGATCTCCGCAATCTGGCAGATGATGTACCATTTTGAGATCGGCGTTCTCAACCATCTCATACGAAGCGTCGGTCTGCATCCGGTAGGCTGGCTTATCGATCCGAGCATCGCGTTGCTGTCGATTGTGTTGGTGGACACCTGGCAGTGGACGCCGTTTGCGTTCCTGATCGTCCAGGCCGGTTTGAACTCTATTCCGCGGGAGTACTTCGAGTCGGCCAGCATCGACGGTGCGAGCTACACGCAGATTGTGCGGCGGATCACGCTGCCGATCCTGCGCTCGCAGATCATTCTGGTGCTGATGCTGCGCACGATCGACACCTTCCGGCTGTTCGACAAGGTCTACGCGATGACCGGTGGCGGGCCTGCGAACGCTACGCGCACGGTGTCGTACTTCATCTATGACGAGGGGTTCCGCTACTTCAATTTCGGGCGAGCCAGTGCCGCGTCGGTCTACGTGCTTGTGTTCGTTTCTATACTCGCGGTGTTTTACATTCGCAGCATGTTCAAGGAAGGCGAGGCGTGAGTAGCAGTGGTGGAGTAATGAAGCGCGGGGTAACGATGTGGGTGGCCCTGGCCGTCCTCGTCGTGATCGTATTGGCCCCGATCTACTGGATGCTCGTCACATCGTTGAAGACTCCGCGCGAGGTCATCCGGCCGCAGCCGACCTTGTGGCCGGAGATCATCACGGTGCAGAACTATATAGCGGCTATCCGGGACGGAATCGGGATCAACTTCTACAACTCGGTGTTTGTGGCGGTCATCGCGGTGACGCTTTCGATCGTGGTGGCTTTCTTCGCTGCTTATGCGCTGGCGCGACATCAGTTCCCGCTGCGGGTCAACGGCGTGTTTCTCATGTGGATCCTTGCGGTGCGCATCTTGCCGCCGATCGTGGTTGCGGTGCCGTTGTATACGGTCTTCAACGAGCTCGGGCTTATGAACTCACGTATTGGCCTGGTAATCGCCTATCAGGTATATACGCTGCCGTATTCGGTTTGGATCATCTTCGGCTTTGTGCGCTCACTACCGGTAGAGTTCGAGGAGCAGGCGTTTATCGACGGGGCGAATCGCCTGCGGGTGGTGACGTCGATTGTAGCTCCGCTGATTCGAAGCGGCGTCGTTGCGACGTCGATCTTCGCCCTGGTATTGGCGTGGAACGAGTTCCTGTTCGCGCTGGTTTTTGTGCGCAGGCCGCGCCTTTTGACCTTGCCGGTGGTTATCTCGCGTTACATCGGTGAGTATGCAACGCTATGGGGTCAGCTGATGGCAATCGGATTGCTTGCGACCGTGCCGATCCTGTTGTTCTCGGGCTATTTCTATCGGCGACTGACTTCGGGGTTCTCTCTCAGTCTGAAGTGAGGTCGTTATGGGAAGCTCGAACGCGTTGGCTCCACGTCCGCTGGTGACGGCTCACACCGGTTGCGAAGGCACTGCCGAAAACTCATTGGCTTCGATCGTGGCGGGCGTTGAAGCGGGGGCTGACGCGGTGGAGATCGACGTAAGGGCTACGGCGGATGGTATTGGGGTGTTGCTCCACGATTCTGAGGTCTCGGTGCAAGGCCACGGTACGGTGGCGGTAAGCGATCTCTCGATCAGCGATCTGCGCCGTGCCGAAACGAGGCAGGGGCGGGAGACGCGAGTCGTCACCGAGCCGGTGGTGTTGCTCGAAGATGCTCTTGCGCTGGCCCGAGACTACACCACGATCATCAATCTGGACGTCAAAGAGGACTCGAGCATCCCGACGATCATCCGCGCGGTCAAGGAGTTTCGGTTGACCGATCAGGTAGTGCTCTCCGGTTGCTCCCGGGAGCGGGCGGCCGCGGTGACGGCCGGGCATCCGGGGTTGCGCGTGCTGCTGAATACCGAACAGCTCGAATCCTGTGCCGATGACGGCGACTATCACAAGTTCGCCATGCAGACCTATCATGATGCAGTGCGGGCCGGCTGTTGCGGGATCAATATCGATTACAAGCTGTGCCGTGATCCGCTGGTGACCTTCGCGCATCAACGCTTTTTACCGGTTTCGGTTTGGACGGTAAATACGCCCGAAGAGATGCGACGGGTAACCGCGCTGGGCGTGTTCGCGATCACCACTTACGAGCCGCGGCTGTTGCTGCGGCTCCTCCGAGAGGCAGCATGACGACGTTCGAGATACCGCCCGCTACGTTTCGGGGCTGGGACAGATTTCCGGGCAGTTCTGTGTTGACGAGTTGCGACGCCGGAGTTAGGCTTACTAGATGTAAAGCGCAATGTCACGGCGGCAGTTTTGCAAACGTTTGCAAAAATGGGCCGGCTGCTGGAGGTTGGACACCGCCGTGCATAGTTCCACCGTTGGTGGAGCAGAGCTCGCCTGAC
>PUPD01000304.1 GCA_003552985.1 Spirochaetaceae bacterium | reverse complement strand
TAGTCCGGATCGTCCTGACTGTGCGCCGGCGCTATGGCGACGAACAGGTATACCAACGCTGTCGATACTAAGCAGGCACGCTGTAGCATTACACTCCTCCGTTCCGGTCGCTGCCGTCGTGGTCTCCCGCATCCAAATTACCGCGCAAGCCGTACAGGGCGAGCAGGTAGAGCCCGCGGGCGCTGTCGACGAGGCGGCGTTGATCGAGCGCCTTCGCCTGCAGGTGATGCGCGAACAGGATCACACCGCCGACGTGGAAGAAACCGAGCACGCCCATCCAGCCGTCTTCATTCGACCGCAGGCGCCCTGCGGCGATCTCATCCTCGATATACGCGAACTCCTCTGCCACGCGCTGTAGGTAGCGCTCAGGGAGCTCAACCGCCTCGAGGCTCTGACTCCACAGCCAGTTCACCACCTTGAAGACGCCGGGGTTGTGCGCAAAAAACGCCGCCAGCAACACCGCATAGGCGTACAGGTACTCTCGACTGTCGCCGAGCTCAACGCGAATACGCCGATACTCATCCAGAAACAGCTCGTTTTCGCGCGCGAGCAGCTCACCGAACATCTCCCGCTTGTTCCTGAAGTGGAAATACAGGCTGCTCTTCGTCATCCCCAGGTGGACGGCTATGCGCTCCACGGTCGCTTCGCTGAACCCGACCTCGGCGACTACCGCCTCCACTGCCGCAAGCACCCGGTCCTCGGTGAGAACCGTTCCCGGATCCCGCCAAGCCGTGCCTTCCACCGCCCGCAATCGCTCGGCCGGCGGCGGCTCCGGGCGGGTCCAGAGCCCGTCGAGCAGCAACTCCTGCACCATGTCGAGATGCCGTCCGGCGGCTTCCGGCGTATCGTCAGCACCGCGGCGGCGGGGGCGCATGTCCGCGCTCATGTAGTACGATGCGCACCAGTACAGCGTCGCAAGGCCGATGTACTCGAGCAGCTGTTCAGTGTCGGCCGCGCCGTTGCCCGCCTCGCCAATGCCGGTCCCGTTGCCGTTGCCGTTGTCGCGGTTACCGGGACGACTGCCGGCGCCGCTGCCGCCGCCGGACGCCGGACGCAAGACCGAGCTCAGGACCTTGGCCTGACGTGCAAGCGTCTCGCGAATCTCCACCGGCAGCGAGTCCAGCAGACAGCACTCGGTCATGATGGCGCGGCGAAGCAGATACTCAGTGAAGAAGCCGAGATACGCCGGCTCGTGCCGCAGGAACTCGAACACCGTCCGCACCACCGAAGCGAGCACACTCTCGAGCCCGGCCGAGGCGTCCCATTGCATCCAGGCTTCGGCCGTTCTGCGGTAGTCTTCGGCGAACTGGGCCTGCATACCGGCGACCAACTCATCCTTGTTGCTGAAGTACCGATAGAGCGCGGGCTTGCTGAGGTCCAGCCGCTCGGCAATGCTTGCCAAGCTGGTACTCAGAAAGTTTGTGTCTCCCCACACCTCGAACGCGGTGCGGAGGATTTTGTCGCGCTTCTGCTGCCGTTGAGTCACAATTGCAAACCCCACCTGTGAATTGATCGAGCGCTGCATGCGGCAAGCTCGGTGCCGTCCGTTATCAGGGCGGATATGTTACCGAACGTTCGGTAACACAGCTGCAATATATGCCCCGCATTGCGGAAAATCAATACATTCGCTGCGATTTTTCGAAAAATTTCTTGGTGAAGCCCCCCAGTTCCGGTTCGGAATCCCGGGCGCGGTTGCAACTCGGCAACGAGCCGGGCGCCACCTGCACGACGGTATTCCGTGGCCCGGAGACAACATTCCTTGACGGCGTACCAGGGTGAGGGTACAGTCGTAAGTGCTCGCCAAAAACCGCGTAGTGACTGCAAAAGGAGAGGATGGTAATGGAACACAAATCCGACATTCAGATCGCACAGGAAGCCACCATGAAACCGGTCTGGGAGATCGCCGACCAGATCGGTCTCCAGCGTGAAGACCTGCAGCTATACGGCGACTGGAAGGCGAAGCTGAGCCTCGACGCCATCAAGAAACGCGAAGATCAAGCGCCCGGAAAGCTCATCTTCACCACCGCGATAACGCCAACTCCGGCCGGCGAAGGCAAAACCACCACCACAGTAGGGCTTGGGATGGCGCTCAACCGCCTCGGCAAGCGCACTGCGATCGCGCTGCGCGAACCCTCGCTCGGGCCTTCCTTCGGCGTAAAAGGCGGTGCAGCCGGGGGCGGATACTCCCAGGTCATCCCGATGGAGGACATCAACCTGCACTTCACCGGCGACCTGCACGCGATCACCTCAGCCCACAGCCTGCTGTCGGCGATGCTCGACAACCATCTCAAGCAGGGCAACGAGCTGGGAATAGACCCCACTCGCGTGCAGTGGAAGCGAGTCGTGGACATGAACGACCGCAGCCTGCGCAATATCGTCGTCGGGCTCGGCGGAACGGCGCACGGGGTCCCGCGCGAGGATCACTTCATGATCACGGTCGCCTCCGAGGTCATGGCGATCCTTTGTCTCGCCCAGGACGTACTCGACCTCAAGGACCGGCTCGGCCGGATCGTGGTAGGACGCAGCTATAGCGGAGAGCCGGTTTACGCTCGCGACCTCAATGCCCACGGCGCGATGACGGTATTGCTGCGCGACGCTCTGAAGCCGAACCTGGTTCAGACGCTCGAGAACACCCCGGCATTCGTACACGGCGGCCCGTTCGCCAACATCGCGCATGGCTGCAACACTCTCATGGCGACCAAGACCGCGCTCACCAGCGCTGAGTACGTAGTGACAGAGGCCGGCTTCGGTAGTGACCTCGGTGCCGAAAAGTTTTTCAACATCAAAGCGCGGGCCGGGAATCTCAAGCCCTGCGTGGCGGTCATCGTCGCCACCGCGCGGGCACTCAAGATGCACGGCGGCGTCCCCAAGGGTGACCTCACGAACGAGAACGTCGAGGCCCTCAAGCAAGGCCTGCCGAATCTCGGCAAGCATATCGAGAATATGAAGCTGCACGGGGTAACCCCGATCGTCGCGATCAATAGCTTCCCAACCGACACCGAGGCCGAGCACGCGGTCATTGAAGAGTACTGCGACGACCAAGGGGTACGCTCAATTCGCTCCGAGGTTTGGGCCCATGGCGGCAAAGGCGGTGAAGCGCTGGCCGAAGCGGTGATTGAAGCGGCCGAGTCGTACAGCGGCAGCGTCAAGCAGCTGTATGAGGTAAACGACTCGATTGAGTCCAAGATCGAGCGGATTGCAACCCAGGTCTACGGAGCGGACGGTGTCGCCTTCACCCCCACCGCGAAGCGCCACGTGGAATACCTGAATAAGTACGAATTCGCCGACCTGCCGATCTGCATGGCCAAGACCCAAAACTCCCTTTCGGATAACCCGGCGTTGCTCGGACGCCCGGAGGGTTTCACGGTTACGGTTCGCGAGCTCTCGGTTTCAAACGGGGCGGGCTTTATCGTTGCCTTAGCGGGCGATATCATGACCATGCCCGGCTTGCCCAAGAAACCCGCGGCGCTCAACATAGACATAGATGCCGACGGTGTGATCAGCGGTTTGTTCTAAGCGGGTTCACTCGCCTAGGCTGCGAACGGCTCCTTGAGCCGCTCCCGCCGCGGGTCACGGCAAGGGGAAGCCTTCAGCCGCCCCAGCCGGGCTCGCGGTTCATCGCTTTGTTGAACTCGCCGAGATCATCCACATCCTCGGAGCTAAACTGTATGAACCCCTGCGAGTGAAACGGCATGATCATCACTTCCTTCCATCGCCCGGCGTTGTGCGACAGGTATTGCCATAGCACCTCCCGCACCTCGGTATCGTACTGATCGCTAATGCAGATCTCCAGATACCCGTTGCTGTACACCACGATCGACACCCAGCGCAGCTTCTCGATCACCTCGGCTACTGTCTTGTGAGGTCCGACAATATCCTGATGCTTGCGGATCCATTCCTCATGAAAGCCGGGCACGATGTAGATCGTCCCGGCAAGCGTCATCCATGAGGCGCCGGGTTGGAATGAGAACCGAGGGCGCTTAAGCGATTCAGAGTCAGCCTCGTTACTGAGTGCGTATCCGTTGTAGGACATAAACCGGTGCTACTCCGCCTTTCATATTCAATATCGGACGGTATATACTGGGAGTGTAATGGAGAGAGCTTTCGCATTGCCACCCCTGCGGCCGATGGCCTTTCAATTTGGGCTGGACCTCGCCTTTGTGGTGCTGGCGATATTGGCCGGGATCATTGCAGCCGCGATCGCCGGCAAAGTGGTCCGAACCGTCTCGGGCATCTCGGAGGATAGCGAGCTCCCCTCATACCTGCGCGTATTGCAGGCGCCGCTTCGGCTGCTGTTTCCCATTCTGTTCCTGTTGCCGATCGTCGGCCGCCTCGGCTGGCCCGCTCAGACCACCGCTGCCCTGGTCGACATTCTGCAGATCCTGTTCATCGCCTCCGCCGCCTGGCTCGCGCTTCGAGCGGTTGCGGTGGGTGAAAAGATGGCGCTGGCGCGGTTTCGCGTCGATGTCGCCGACAATCTCAAAGCGCGGCAGGTGCACACCCAGGTCAAGCTCATCCGGCGGATCATATCAGCGCTGGTGCTGGTTCTGGCGGCAGGCGTCATCATGCTGACGCTCGAGCCGGTGCGACGCATCGGCACCACTTTGCTGGCTTCGGCCGGGGTACTCGGCATCATCATCGGGTTTGCGGCGCAACGCAGCATCGGCATGGTACTGGCGGGGTTGCAGGTCGCAATCGCCCAACCAATCAGGCTGGACGACGTCGTGATCGTGGAAGGCGAATGGGGCCGCATAGAAGAGATAACGCTCACCTACGTCGTTGTGCGAATCTGGGATCTGCGCCGACTTGTGCTGCCGGTATCGTACTTCATAGAACAGCCGTTTCAGAACTGGACGAGAGTATCTGCGGAGCTCCTAGGAACGGTGTTTCTCTACACCGACTACACCGTCCCGGTTGACGATCTGCGACGGCAGGTGCGGCTCATCCTCGAGGACTGTCCGAACTGGGACGGGAAGGTGGCAGGCCTTCAGGTCACCAACGCCGACCACCATACCGTGGAGCTTCGCGCGCTGATGAGCGCGGCCGACGCCCCTCGGCTGTGGGATCTCCGCTGCGAGGTTCGCGAGCGCCTGATCGCGTACCTTCAGGAGAACTATCCCGAAGCCTTGCCACGCACCCGCGCCGAGCTCCAGAACCGCACGCCGTCCCGCGACCGGCAAACCGGTCAGGAGGTCCCGCCATCCGGCTCGCGATGATCACTCCGGCTGTAAGCGGATTCGGCATGAGTCCGGCAGCGCGCGAGTTCTACCGCGGCGTTGCCGAGGCCTATCAGCGCTCACCGCTGGAGGTTGCCGCGGTGATCTCGTTTTTCGCCCTTCTCATCGGGGGCAGCACCACTTACGTGTTCATTCAGCAACGCCGTGGGCGTTCGGCCCGCTTAGCCACGGCGCGGCGCGTGTTCAATGAGCACGCTGAGCGACTCAAACTGGCCCCGTCTCAGCTCGAGCTTCTGGAGCTGCTCGCCGGTTACCTGCGAGAGCCCTGGCAGAAGCACCGGCTGATCGAGGAGGAGATTACCTTCACTGCATGCGCACGGCGAGCACTCGAGGAGGGAGTGGTCAAGAGCGACGAAATATCGGCCCTGCGCGTGGCGCTCGGCTTCAAACGCACTGGTGAACGTAGACTCCATTCGTCGACACAGCTACGCCCGGGAACGACGGTGTTTCTGGTCCGCGAACGCCGCTCGCCGCCGGTACGCGGGCGTGTCGTCAGCCAGTCACAGCGCGGGTTCCGGGTTGAGCTGCAGAGCGGGCATGGGCATTTCCCGACAGCCGGGACGGTAGCGGTGTACTATCACAGCGCTGCCGGGGTGTTTCGCATCAACACCATGATTCAGGCGATCGACGGACCGGTCATCGAGCTCAGGCACAGCGAGGTTCTCACTCGCACGCAGCAACGCAAGCACTTTCGCAGGCGTCTGAAGCTGCCGGTGTGGGTACGAAAGCTTGACGCGCACCCCGACGCCGAACCAACCGAGACGCGGTTCCATGATCTCGGCGGCGGTGGGGCGAGCATCATCAACCCTGACGAGCAGTTCCAACCTGGGGACGAGTTGGAGCTGCGTTTTTCCTCCGATTCGAGCCGCACGCAGCTGCGCGCGACGGCTCGCGTGCTACGCTGCTCCCAACACAACACGATCGCACACCTGGAGTTCACCGCGATCCATGAGTTCGTGCGCGACCGGATCTATCGGCTGCTGTTCAGCCGCGTGCGCTGAGCTCAGCCGTACTCCCCGGCCGCACTGTGCGCTCCTGCTCCCCGCAACGGACGGTGAGCTCGCCGACGCCGCCCGGGTCGGCCCGTACCGTCAGCCTTCGCAACTCGTCGAGCTCCAGCCGCACCTGGAGTCGCAGCCCGCGCACCGTCAGCGGGAACGCGATTCGCTTCCACCAGGTTGGAGGTCGGGGACAAAACTCGAGCACATCGTCGCAGAACTGCATGCCGAGAAACCCGTGGACCACGATCTGCCAGGCGGCGCCGCAGGCGGCGGTATGGATTCCACCGATGAAGGTCCCGCCGCTTACCGCCTTGTTGATATTGAGCAGGTCGATGCTGGTGGCGCGCGTGAAATAGTCGTAGGCGGCTTCGTGGCGTCCTATCCAGGCGGCCACGGTGGCATGCACCGACGGGCTCAACGAAGAGCCGTGTTGCGTTCGGGGTTCATAGTACTGATAGTTCGCGCGCATCTGCTTCCCGGTGAAGCAGCGCCGATGGAGCACGATGCTCTGCAGTACGTCGGCCTGCTTGAGGACCTGGGTCTCCACCGCAACCCCATTCGGCCACCCCCAGTATTCACCGGGGTCGAGCAGCCGTTCCTTCAGGACCCGCGGCCGCGTATCCTCAAGCTCAAAGTAGCCGTCAAACTGCTCGATCAATCCCGTGTCGGAGTCGGCCGGCTGCAGGAACAGCTTAGCGGCGACCTCGCGGCATTGCTTGTAGTCCTCGGTACTGAACCCGAGCCGCTCGGTCAGCTCCCGTTGGCGCTCCGGTGCAAGCTCGGCGAGTAAATCAACCGCCCAGGCAGCGGACTGAAGCGCAAACTGCGTCTGCAGAGCAGTGAAGAAGTTGTTGTCCACGTTCTCGTGGTACTCATCAGGACCGAGCAGCCGGATCAGCTCGTAGCGGTCCTTTCTCGGTTTGTAGCACACCCGCGACAGCAGAAAGCGCGCAACCTCGAGGAGGATCTCGGCTCCGTGATCGAGCATGAACTCCAGATCACCGGTGACCTCAAAGTAGCGCCGTACCGTATAGGCGATATCCGGTGAGATATGGATCTGCCAGTCGTTAAAATGGTTGCGAATCCTGCGCCCGGTCAGGACATCGGTAAAGAAGTATGAAGGACAGATCTCCTCGCCGGTGCGGCCGCTCACCCACGCGTAAAACGCCCCCTCGTAGCCGAGCTTTCGTGCTTTTTCGCGAGCTCCGTCCAGCGTCCGGTGCCGATAGACCAGCAGGTTGCGGGCGATCTGCGGGCGCGTATACAGATACATCGGAAGGTTGTAGATCTCCTGATCCCAGAAGGCCGCGCCTTGATACGCCTGACACGACAGCCCGCGAGCCCCGAGCGGCAGGTGGTCGGTATGAGCCGGGGTGGCGATGATGTTGTGATACATATTGAAGCGCAGCAGCGCCTGCGCCTTGAGATCGCCTTCGATCTCGATGTCACAGTCCTGCCAGACGGCGTCCCAGACGCGGCGATGTTCGCGCCACAGACGGTCGTAGCCGTGCTCCTGCGCAGTCGAGACCGCGCTGATCGCCGCGGCGCGCGGATCGTGCAGATCGTTACTGCTGTACACCGCCATGTACTGCTCGACGACGGCGGGCCGTTCCGGTTCTACGGTGAATTTCAGCTTGCCGAAGATACACTTGTTGTCGGCGCTCGCGACTGCGGCGCGTGAGCGCCGCAGTCGGCTCCCGACGCGGGCCGTCTCGGCGCGGGTCTCGGCGCTGGTGACCCGCAGACCGGAAGCGACCGCCAGCGTGAGCTTGCTCGTAACGGTGCGAGCGGTCACCGAGATGAGGTTTTCGCCCTCGGAGCGAGCTTTGTGGCGGCCGAGATGGGTGCCGTTCAGATCCCAAACTTCACCGTCTATCCCCCAGGTAAGCTCGACGCCGGCCGGGCGGTCGGACTCAATGCGATATCGCGCCGGCAGAAGGTGTTGTGACGCATACGACGCAAAGCGCTCTTCGGTCAGCGTCACGTGCGCCTTGCTGGGCGTGCGCAGGGTGATGCTGCGTGACTGCAGACCGTAGCGGTACCACAGGCTGCGGTGATACCCCATAGCCGTGCCGTTTAGGACAGCGAGCGGTTGACCGTCGGCGCTGAAGGCGCCGTAGAGGCCGTTCGGCGCATTGCAGAGCTCCTCCCAGGTGTCGTCGGCCTTGTCGTAGGTATCGCTCACAAAGCAACCGGTGTATTGCGGCGCGCGCCATTCGGCAAACGTGCCGCGATAGCCGAGATAGCCGTTGCCGGTCATAAAGTTGCTTCCGTTGGTGATCAGGTGCTCTTCCCGGAAGTGATCTTCCTGTATGCTCCACCCGTCGATTATGCGGAGGTTCTCGGCGAGCTTCATCGTCGTTGTAACTCCTGGCGTGAGAGTTCCGCGTCAGTAACGCAGAGTTGCAGTGTAGCGCACCGAGTTGGCGGCCGCAATCGCATTTACGCGGCTTTCGGAGCGATTCCGTAGGTGAAGATGCCGCCGCCGAAGGTTCCGTACAGGCGCGGAGGCAGGCCGACCTGCCGGAGAGCAGCAAGCGTTTCGCGCGTCAGGTTGCAGCCCCCGCTCACAAGCCTCCAAGCCGGGTTGAGCACGGCGAACAGCTTCGCCGGCACCGCCCGCGGAGGGCGGACATGTTCCATGAACAACAGCGCCCCGCCGGGCTTGAGTACACGCCGAACCTCCGTTAGTCCCGCCTGCTGGTCGGCAACAGTACAGAACACCAGCGTCGCGACGACACAATCGAATGAGGCGTCCTCAAACGGTAGTTGCTCAGCCGGAGCCTCGCACACCGATAGCCGTGCGGGGTGCAGACCGGCCGCCTCAGCAGTCCACCGAACCCGATGCTGCAACCGCGCGCGCACCTCGGCATCGGTCAGCGTAAGGTCGGCGATATGCTCGTATCGAAAATACGGGAGGTTCGCGCCGGTTCCGGCTCCGACCTCCAACACCCTGCCTGAGGCCGAGCTGAGGAGTTGCCGGCGGCGCTCGGTCAACCTGAGCGCCTCGAGCGGCTTCATCGCGACGTCAAACAAGCACGAGCTGAAATCACACATCGCTAAACCGAGTGTACTGCTCATCAACTTTGGTGTATAGTAGGAACCCGTGCAGATTGAAGCGCCTGTCTCTGCTTCACCCACAACCGACGCCGGCCTCGTCGCCGAGACCGTTGAGCGAATCAACCGCCTCAGCCGTGACCGTATCCCATTTGTGTTCGTGCTGGATTTCGATCTGCGCGAGCCGCTGGTGGTGCCGCTCTCGGACCTGGACCCTGCGCTGCTTCGCTTTCGCTTCCCCGAGCACGACGACGGCCGGCCCGGCATGCCTCCCGATCGCCGCCGTGCGATCGCGCGGGCGCTTCGCCTTATCAAGACTCCGCCGGCCTTTGAGCGCTACCGCGCCGCATATGAGCGCATACAGCGTGGCCTGCGCGAGGGTAACTCCTTCCTCGCCAACCTAACCCTGCCGGTTCCGATCACGCTCTCACACTCGCTCGAGGAGCTGTTTGAGGTGGCGCGCGCCAAGTATCGGCTCCTGATCGACAGGCGCGTGCTGGTGTTCTCGCCCGAAAAGTTCGTGCGCATCAAGGACGGCATCATACGCAGCTTCCCGATGAAAGGGACGATCAGAGCCTCGGTACCGCAGGCCGAGCAACGCATTCTCGCCGACGAGAAGGAACAGGCCGAGCATCTGACCATCGTTGATCTCATCCGGAACGACATCGGCCGCGTGGCCGAGCGGGTTCGGGTGGAGCGCTACCGCTATATCGACCGCATTCGACTGCAGGACGACGAGCTCCTGCAGGTCAGCTCCGAGATCGCCGGCGAGTTGGAGCCGGGGTTCGAGTCGCGTCTTGGCGAAATCCTTATTCAGATGCTGCCGGCCGGTTCGATCACCGGCGCACCCAAGGTGAGGACGGTCGCGATTATCCGTGAAGCCGAGCAGTACACCCGTGGCTACTACACCGGCGTCTGCGGAGTCTGGGACGGGCGGCAGCTGGACTCGGGGGTGATGATCCGCTTCATCGAAGAGACCGCCGGGGGAACAGTCTTCAAGGCCGGAGGCGGGATCACGATCTACAGCGAGCTCGAACGCGAATATCAGGAGCTGCTGGATAAGGTAAATGTGCCGCTTCATTGAGACGATCTGCGTACTGGAGGGCAGACCGCAGGCGTTGTCTTATCATTGCGCGCGGGTAGGTAGGACGCTCGCCGCCTATGACGACACCCCGACCGCGTGGTGCGCGAGCGCCGCCGAGGAGCTCCTCGCCGAGGCGGTCGAACTGACGCTCAGTCAGGGCACTCCGGAGACCGGGCGCGATGCCGACCGGCAGAAGCTGCGCCTCGTCTACCGGATTGCGCCGGCGAGCCACCATACAAAACTGGCGCTTGAACAGGTACAGTTGACCTCCTATAGCGTCCCGCACATCCGCTCGCTGCGGCTGGTCGAGGGCGGCGAGATCAGCTATGCGCACAAGTCGCACGACCGCAGCGCGATCGCGCGTCTCTACGCGCAGCGCGGATTCTGCGACGAGATTCTCATCACCCGCCACGGTCGCGTCACCGACAGCTCGTTCTGCAATATCGCGCTGTTCGACCGTGGCGGCTGGTCGACGCCGGCCGCCCCGCTGCTTGCGGGCACACGGCGGGAGCAGCTGCTAGAGAACGCCGAGATATCAGTGGCCGATATTCACGCCACTGAGCTTCGGCGCTACACGCATATTGCACTCTTCAACGCCATGATCGACCTCGGTGAGCTGGTGCTGCCGCTCAGTGCGATCTACCGGTAACCCGACAGTGCCGGTAACCCGACAGTGCCGTACGGTTCTCGACGCCCTTGCATAACAGCTTTGGATGACGGCATAGTAAGGGCACGATGAGTGACATTATTCAACCTCGAGTGCTGAAAGGCTTCCGCGACTCATTGCCGTCGAACGAGATACGGCGCAAACACATCCAAAGTGTGCTCGAGCACACGTTCGAGCTGTACGGTTTCGTTCCAATCGACACGCCGGTCCTCGAATATACCGAGGTCCTACTCGGAAAGGGCGGCGGCGACACCGACAAGCAGATCTACCGCTTCACCGACAACGGCGGGCGTGACATCGCGATGCGCTTTGATCTCACCGTTCCGTTTGCACGCTTTATGGCGGGGCACGCTCCCGAGCTCTACCTGCCGTTCAAGCGCTATCACATTGCGAAGGTATTCCGCGGTGAGAACACCCAGCGCGGGCGTTACCGTGAGTTCATGCAGTGTGACTTCGACATCGTGGGTGTCGACAGTGCCGCCGCCGACTTCGAGATTCTCCTGTTGAAAGCCCGCTGCTTCGAGCATCTGGAGGTGCCGGACGTGCGCTTCCACGTGGCGCACCGCGGAGTCTTCAACCGCTTTCTCAACAAGCTGGGGGCCGCAGACCGTTCGGTTGAGATCATGCGCGCAGTCGACAAACGCGGCAAGATCGGCGACGAGGAGGTTCGGAACCTGCTCGTCGAGACTGTCGGCTCCAGCGCCGCCGATGAGTTGCTTGCATATATCCGACCGGAAACCACCAACGCGGCTACCCTCACCGCCATTACCCGGCTCGCCGGTGGCGACGGCGAAGACACCCAGCGCCTCGGGACGGTCCTGGAATGGAGCGACAAGCTCGGACTGTCCGACCGGGTTGTGCTCGATCCGTCGATAACCCGCGGGCTCGACTACTACACCGGGATTGTGTACGAGTCGTTCTTTCCGCAGCTCCCGCAGATCGGTTCGGTATGTTCAGGTGGGCGTTACAACGACCTCGCCTCGTTGTACACCAAGCAGCATTTGCCCGGCGTAGGATCCTCAATCGGGCTGGACCGCTTGATGGCGGCACTCGAGGAGATTGAAAAGCTGCCGCACGCCCGCTCCGGGGTGGACATCCTGGTTCTCTGCATGGAAGAACGATTGATCGGCCGCTATCATGAGATCGCCGAGTACCTGCGCAGTGCCGGCATGCGTGCCGAGGTCTACCCGGACGCGAAGAAACTCTCGGCCCAGTTCGCGTACGCCGAAAAACGCGGGATTCCGATCGGCATCATCTGCGGTTCAATCGAAGCCGACAGCGGGGTGATGAACATCAAGAACCTCGAGACCCGGGAAAGCGAGGAGCAGCTCAGCCTCGAGGAGGCGGCCGGCAAAGCGCGCGCGATCCTGCAACGCAAGTCGCACCAGAACTACGGCGCATGAATCCACACGAGCTCCCGGTATACGCGCAGAAGCATAGGGTCCTCGAAGCGCTCGAGGAGAACCAGGTCATCGTCGTCGAAAGCCCGACCGGTAGCGGCAAGACCACGCAACTGCCGTTGATTCTGCACGAGGCAGGCTACGGACTCAACGGGGTGATCGGGGTAACCCAACCGCGGCGCATCGCGGCAGTCTCGGTTTCCGAGTACATCGCCGGCCAGGTCGGCAGCAGCATTCCCGGACTCGTCGGATATAAGATGCGCTTCGAGGACCACACCGATCGCAGCACGCGCATCAAGGTGATGACCGACGGTATCCTCCTACAGGAGATTAAAGCCGACTACCGGCTCTCGCAGTACTCGGTGATCATGGTGGACGAGGCGCACGAACGCAGCCTCAACATCGACTTCATCCTGGGGCTGCTGAAGCGCGTGCTCGAGGAGCGGCCGGAGTTCAAGGTCATCATCTCTTCGGCGACAATCAATCCCGATATCTTCTCCGAGTACTTCTGGTCGTGCCCGGTCATCCGGATCGACGCACGAATGTACCCGGTCGAGCTGATCTACGCTCCTCCCCCCACCGACAGTTACGAGGATCTGATCTATAAGATCACCCAGATCGTCGCCCATGAAATCGAAAGCGATGAGGCAGCCGGGGACATCCTGATATTCCTCTCAGGTGAGCGGGCCATCAAGGACTGCGTCAACGCCTTGTACGCTCTGCCGATACGCCGCAAGCTCTTCATACTGCCGCTGTACGGCAGGCTGTCGAAAGAAGAACAGGATCAGGTGTTTCCGCCTCCGCCTGAGGGCAAGATCAAGGTCGTCGTAGCCACCAATATCGCCGAGACCAGCATCACGATCGACGGCATCACCGTAGTGATTGATTCCGGGCTCGCGAAGATGAACTACTACAACCCGCGGACCTATATCTCCTCGCTTGTGGAGGGCGAGATCTCGAAAGCCTCGGCGAATCAACGGCGCGGTCGTGCCGGGCGTACGCGCCCGGGACGATCATATCGGCTCTATACCAAAGAGAGCTTTGACCAGCGTCCCCTCTACACGCTCGAAGAGATCTACCGTACCGATCTGTCTGAAGTCGTTCTGCGGATGGCCGAGCTCGGCATTACCGAGTTCGAATCCTTCGACTTCATCTCTCCGCCTGGACGACGCGGGATCGCAGGGGCGATTGAAACGCTGGAGCTGCTGGAGGCGTTGACACCTGAGCGCAGCCTCTCGCCGATCGGTGAGATGATGGCGATCTTTCCGCTGCTGCCGCGTCACTCCCGCATGATCGTGGAGGCGATACACCGCTACCCTGAGATCATCGAGGAGGTGCTGATCGGCACCGCCTTTCTCACTACCAACACCCCGTTTCTTCTCCCTCAGGGCGAGGAGATCCCGGCTCGTCGAGCGCATCACCGCTATCGCGACGACCTGGGCGACTTCGTGTCGTATCTGAAGCTGTTTCAGGCCTATACCGACGCGCCCGATAAGACGAAGTTTTGCGAAACCCGCTATCTCGATGAGCGCATCATGGCCGAGATCGCGAATGTGAAGCAGCAGCTCGAGGAGATGGTCGGTGAGATGGGGATTCCAATCGGACGAGGCGGGTCACACGTCGATTACCTCTGCGCGGTGGCAACCGGGCTCATACAGTTCGTCTGCGTACGGCTGGGGAGCGAGTACCGCAGCCTTACCGCGGAGCGGGTGCAGATTCATCCGGGTTCGGTTATGTTTCGCGAAACGCCGAACTACATCGTAGCGGGCGAGATCGTGCGCACGTCAAAGATGTACGCCCGCTCGGTATCGCCGCTGGAGCGAGAATGGCTGCTGCAGATATCACCGCGCCTGGCACAGGACCTCAGCGCACTCCAGAAGCCCACGCGCGCCGGCGCGAAGAAGCAGCGCGACACAACCTGGCAGATCACACTTGGCGACGCGGTCTTTAGGCTTACCACATTCAAGGGCAAGAACAAGAAGATCGCGATTCTGCCGTGGGAGAAGCTCAAACCGCTGTTGCGGCAGAAGGACCTGGGGCTGGACAGCTCCAAAGCGCGGCTGCGTGGAAAGGTGGTCTATCGCGAGTACGAGCTTCTCGTCGGCGAAACCCTGTCCACGATTATGCGGGTAGCACCCTATTTCGATCCGGAATACGACATCACCGCCAACGACCTGCGGGGGAGGAACTTCTTCCCGGCATCCGAGGACGAACGCGTCGCGCTGTGCGAGGTGCTGGACCACACGCTCAAGCTGACTCAGCTGAAGAAGAGCTCTCGGACGCTCGGCTTCCTGGCACTGTGCACCGATAACCGCGGGCGCTACTGGTACAAGCCGAAGCGCGGGCTGTTTTCGGCGGCAACCGATAGCCTCTCAAGCGTCGAATCACTGGTGGACGAGGTCTCCGAAGAGCTCGAGCCCGATTGTCTGGACCGCCTCAACGCGATCTACCGCCGCCTCGTGGAGATCATGGAGCTCTGAGGACCATCCGGTTGCCTTCGTCCGCGTAGGTGATATCCACCGGCAGACTGTTCAGCAGCAGATTGATGCGTTCCGGCGCCGGCTGCCTGATATCAAGCTCGATTTCCTCCACCGTGTCCGTGCCGCGGTCAGCAGCCGGCTGCGCTGCTCAGGCTTCCGCCCGGACGGCTCAGCAACAGAGTTCCCTGAATGCTCACTCATCTCGGGTCTTCACGAGCGCTCGATACACCGCGGTCATGATTGCTCTGCTGCTCCCGGTGGCCCCGGTCACCGCCTCCACGGCCGGGCTCTGCGCTTCCAAAATACGGTCCACGGTTTCGCGCGCATCATAACCCGGTCCTGCATCCTGGTGGACGATCTCGATTGCCTCGATTCGGCTGTCGGTGACCTCAACATCGACCTTGACCGTCACCAGGAAATCGCTGAACTCTCCACGGTAAGTTCCGTCGGCCAGCTCCGTGAGATCCACGGTTGCGACGTCACGATGTGCAGCTTCCAGCCTCCCCGACATGATGGCCATCCTGATCGCAAACACTACCGCGAGTACGACGATGAACGTCGCGACAACCGCCGCTATCTTGATCGAACGTCTCATTAGTTCCACTCCTCAGCTCTTCGGCAGCGCAGTCGCAGCCCAACGACAATCGGAGAACATCAAAACCGGTAACACCCGCCCTCCTCTCCCAGCTCCAGAGCCGGGAAGACCGCCCGTGCCGTCTTAATCTGCGTCTCGCCGAGCGCCGCCTTCGGCGGCAGATGCACAAGCAGTAGGCGCCGCACTCCGGCCGCCGCGCCGACCTGTGCCGCCTGCAGCGCAGAACTGTGCCCGGGAAAATCGCCGGTGGCCTCATGGACGAGGATCTCTGCCCCACGAGCCAACTCGACCACAGCGTCGGAGTGTTGGGTGTCACTCGAGTATACCACGACTCCGCCGCCGTCGGTGTCCTTGACCTTAAGCGCCGCCGTCGGAACGCCGTGCATACCCGGCGCGGCGCACACCGCCAGCCCACCGCTACGCAGCACCGGCGCACCCTGAGAACGTGACACCTCGTGATAGTGCGCTTCCGGAAACCCGTCCCAGCGCGAGAAATCGAAGGACTCCAGCGTGCGCCGCGCCTGCTCGATCGCCGGCGCAATTCCGTGGACCTCGAGCGGCCGCCGCCGTCCGAAGACCCACAGTTTCTCCATCAGAAGCGGAAAGCCGGCCACGTGGTCAGGGTGCTCGTGCGTAACTATCAGCGCTTCGAGCTGACCGGGATCGAGCCCGACGGACAACAATCGCTGAAACGCATCACCGCCGCAATCGATCAGAATCAGACTACCCCTGTCCCCGAGGGCGCCGTCGCTCACGGCAAGCATAGTGGTCGTTCGGTGCGGATCACTGACTGCCGATCCGGTTCCAAGCAGGTACAGGCTTCCCATCGGCACTCCTGATTGGGAGCATGCCTGAGATCGGAGCGAAGATCAATGCTGCTGTGCCCGAGGAGCGGAGACGGGGGAATCCAGTTTTACGGTTGCCCCCGCGCCCTCTACACTGTCGACCGTGATACTTCCGTTTGAGCGTCGCGCCAGCTCATAACAAAGCATCAGTCCCAGGCCGCTGCCCTTCTCGCCCGCGGTTCCCGGTCTTCGATACATCTCATCCGCACAGAAGATCGCCTGCAGCTTTTCAGCCGGAATGCCGGTTCCGGAGTCCCGCACCAGGATGCACGTGCTCCCCCTTCCCGCTGCGGCGTGATCGCAGCTGCCACGGTCACGCTTCCGCCGCCGGGGGCGAACTTGAACGCGTTGTGCTTAGGTTCACCAGCATAGACTTGGCGTCGTACGGATCAACCCACGCCACCGCGTCGTCCGGGCAGTCGCTGCCAAGCTCGATCAACTTTGAGCGTGCCGTCCCCTGCTAGGCGTCCAACACCGCGATCACCAGCTCGCACACAGCGGTCTCCGGCGGTGCCAAGCTCGCAGCCGGTGAAATCGGAAAACGGTTTTACAACCGGCTCGACTACGCTGCGCAGGCCGGTGATCGGGCTGCGCAGGTCATGCGCAAGAATCGAAAAAAAGGGGTGTTTGAAGGCGCTCGCCTCGCACAGCTTCTGATTGACCTGATGTAGCGCGGCAGTTCGTTCGGCCACCTGTTGCTCAAGCACGCGCGTCTGCCTGCGAAACGCGCGCGTCCGCAACTGCAGCACGAGCCAGACCAGGAATATCGCGGCGGAGACGAGGGCACCGCTGAAGTCGCGGGTGACGAGGCCGTCGGCGGTCGTAATGTGGCTGAACTCGTCGCGCTCGCGATCGTAGCGCACCAACCCACCGGCGCGCGCTCCTCCGCCTTGCCTACCCCTAACGCGTGATCCGGCGCACCTGGTAGCGCTCGCTCAAAGGCCCTTGCGCTCAAAGAATCGAAACAGCCCGAGCGAGACCACGACGAATACCGCTATTACGACCCAATGACTGACACCAAGCGCCTCTTGTATCGAAACTGCGCCGAAAGATCCGATCGGCATGATGTAGTCCTGTATGAATCCGTAGCTCAGTGCGAATACCAACCCGCCGATCAACATACCGAGAATCGGCCACCAGGCGTGCTTACGACCTTCGGCCACCGCGCCGAGCGCGGTTCCCGGACAGTAGCCCAGCAATGCCCACGCCGCGCCGAAGAATACGCCCCCGATCAGCTGCGCTCCAAGATTGAAATCACGCGGGCTGAACTCGGCTATTCCCGCGTCGAGCAAGAGATGGACGCCGATCATTCCGACGATGATCGTGGAGAGCATAAACTTGATGATCGTCATGTCGAGAAGACGCATCGCTCCCACCTGGCGCTCAAAACGCAGTACTTCACCCTGCTGCAAGAACGCTCCAAAGACAACTCCGGTTACAAGACCTGCCACTAAGCTCATCTGTTTACCTCCTTCCGTAGACTAACCGCGCGGTGATGATGCCGGTGCCGAAGAACACCGCCAGTACGAACAGGCTCCCCAGCCCCAAGGAACTCAAACCGCTCACTCCGTGCCCGCTTGTGCACCCGCCGGCCATCCGCACTCCGACCATCGCGAAGACCCCGGCCAGCACCGAATACGCGGCACGGACCTTCACGCTTGGACCGAACCGTTCCACCCACATCGGGGGAAGCTCTTCACGCTTGAACGTCCCGGAGAGTTTCGATGCGATCAGAGCCCCGAGCGCGATTCCCAGGACGAACAGCAGCTGCCAGTTCGGGAATGCGGCACCGGTGAGGTTGCCGTCGCGGACCTGATAGAACTCCAGAAATCCGAGATCGATGCCGACGGTGTCGAGCACCAGCGTGGTGAAACGTGGAAAGGTTGTCGAGGTGCCGAAGAACTGCCCCTCGACCGCCACACTAAGCGTCAAAAGCAGTCCAGACAGGGCACCGAAGAGGTACGGTTTCCAGTTAACTGAGCCTTGCATGTAAGCCTCCTTATCTTAACGTCTTTTCTGGCCTAAGCTTTATATTGTTCTTCTCCTATATATAATATTGAATAGTCTTAGAGTCAAGTAGCTGCTGGAGTTGCGGGTCGCCGTCTGCCGTGCTAAAACGGTAGCCGAGTATGGGATTGTTTCTGCGTAAGGCGCTGCGCGCCGGGCCGTTGCGCTTCAACCTGTCCAAAAGCGGCGTCGGGCTCTCAGTAGGGGTCACCGGCTTGCGATTCGGCGTCGGTCCCCGCGGACGTTACGTCCACGCGGGCCGCGGCGGCGTGTACTATCGCAAAACGCTTCCGAGCGGCAAGCAACGCCGGAGCAGCGGTCGCGCCGCCGGCGCCGGCGAATCAGGCGGCGCTGTTGCGGGCGGACGCACCTACGATCGCCCCGAGCAGCAGCTCCGCGAGGTTGAAAGCGCCGAGGCTACCCTCATCCAGGATTCCAGCTCGGCTGAGCTGCTTGAGGATATCCGCGCTCGGCGGCGACGCCTGCCGCTTGCCAAGACCGTATTGATTGCGGCGGCCCTGATTCCGGCGCTGCTCGGGGCGGCCGGTAGCCTCGCGCTCTTGCTTCTGTTGCCCGTTGCTGTCCTCGTGGATCGTGGTCGGCGCAAGACCGTACTGTTTTACGAGCTGGATACCGAGCTTCAGACCGCCGTCGATCAACTGTACCGGGCGTTTGACGCCCTCGGCGAGTGCAAGGCGTTGTGGCACATACCACACGCCGAGACGCCGGAAGGCGGGCGCTACACCCGAAAGTCGGTGCCGATGCGCTACGGCGCACCGCCGTTTCTCAAGACCAATCTTGACGTCCCTATTCTCCCCGCCGGTCGGCAGACCTTGTATTTCATGCCGGAGCAGGTGTTCGTTACCGACCCAAAGGGTGTGGGGGCGGTGAGTTATTCTGAGCTCGAGGTTCAGGAGTTCCTTGCCCGCGAGCAGGAACACGAAACGGTTCCCGAAGACGCGCGTATCATCGAATGGCGCTGGAAGCATGAGACCAAGTCCGGCGACCGCGACCGGCGCTATAAGAACAACTACAAGCTCCCCACCGTCGAGTACCGCCGTATTCTGTTTTCCAGCCCCAGCGGGCTCCGCGAGCTGTTTCAGGCGTCCGCCGCCGACACCACCGAATGCATAACCGACGCCCTACGGTTGGTTATCGGCGCCATCTCAGATACCGGCGACAGCAAACCCGGCGTCTGAAGGCTAAGCCCTGAACTCTGTATACGGCACGCCGCAACGGCGCGCCACCGCCGGATGCACGCACCCGCCCTGGTAGGTATTAAGCCCGTACGGCAAGGTGACGCTCGTGAGCGCGATAGTGGAGGTGTTGGCGACCGCACCGGGCATGTTGGGAACACAGTAGTGCAGGACACCGTCAACGATGAAGATGGGATCGTCATGCGTGGTCGGCTTGGATGTCTCGGCGATGCCGCCTTGATCGATGGCTACGTCAACGAGCACCGCGCCTTCCTTCATCATCGCAAGATGCTCACGCTTGATCAGCCGCGGCGCCGACTCTCCCGGAATGAGAACCGCGCCAATCACAAGGTCGGACTCCTCCAGGCAGCGGAGCAGGTTGCTCTCGGTGGAGTAGAGTGTCGTTATGCGGCTGCCGAAGATGTCGTCGAGGTACTCGAGTCGCCGCGACCGCAGATCCAGTACAGTAACGTCGGCTCCCATGCCGCAGGCGATTTTGCAGGCGTTGGCACCAACAGTACCGCCGCCGATAATCGTAACCTTTCCACGAGGTACACCCGGTACGCCCCCGAGCAGCACACCACGACCCCCGAACTCCTTCTCCAGATACTTTGCACCTTCCTGAACGGAGAGCCGGCCTGCGATCTCGCTCATTGGACGCAGGCACGGCAGCGACTCGTCAGCAAGCTCTATGGTTTCGTAAGCGACGGCGTTGACCTTCCGCTCTATCAGGAACTTCGTGAGCTCCCGGTTAGCGGAAAGGTGAAGAAAGGCAAACAGGAGATGCTCCTCTCTGAAGTGGTCGTATTCTTCAGGCAGCGGGCCCTTGATCTTGACGATCAGCTGGGCGCGATCGAAGACCCTTTTGGCAGTATCCACGATCTCGGCGCCGTTCTCCCTGTACATCTGGTCCGTGAAGCCCGTGCCTTCACCTGCGCCCGATTGAACGAACACCTTGTGCCCTTGGTTCACGTAGGTGCGCACACACCGAGGGGTGAGACCAACACGGTACTCATTCCGCTCAATCTCCTTCGGCAATCCAATCTCCATGCCGACCCTCCTTCTTAAGGTTGTTCCATGGGTTAGGACTGGGTGGCAAGTACGCTGCGAACCAGCTCGGGTGCGAGCTCGCGCAGCTCGGTCTCACCGGGACGACGCTGCAGCACAAACCGGATCCGACCGCCACGGTTCTTCTTGTCACGCTGCATTGCGTCGATGAGCGCATCCACGGACAAATCCGGCAGATCGCAACGGAAGCCGTAGCGACGAAACAGCTCCATTGCCCGTTCCGCATAGCTGGCGTCGGTGATGCCGGCGCGTTCCCCGCAGCGGAGAGCCTGCGCTATCCCCCATGCCACCGCTTCGCCATGCGTCCAGCCTTCGAATCCCGACACCGATTCGAGGGCGTGAGCGAAGGTGTGCCCGAGGTTGAGCCACTCGCGACCGCCGCGCTCGGTGAAATCCTGTTCCACGATGAGCCCTTTCACCGCCACCGAGCGAAGAATGAGCTCTCTGACGAGATCCGGGTGTCGTTGTAAGACGTCCTCCGGGTTCTGCTCAAGCAACTCCAATAGCTCAGGGTCGCCGAGCATCGCCGTCTTGATCACTTCAGCGAGACCTCCAAGATACTCACGCTGGGGGAGAGTCTGCAGCACCGATGGAACGATCAGTACTTGCTCAGCCGGATAGAAGGTGCCGACCAAATTCTTGTAGCCGGCAAAATTGACCCCGGTCTTTCCTCCGAGAGCGGCATCAACCATGGCAAGCAGCGTCGTCGGTACCAGCACAAGGCGAATACCGCGCATGTAGAGGGAGGCAGCTAAAGCACCAACGTCGCAGACGACACCACCGCCGACAGCAATTGCTGTGGAGTTGCGCTCCAAGGCGTGAGAAACGAAGGCATCGAGTAGCTGTTCCACGGTTGCGAGCGACTTGGTCCGCTCCCCGCTCGGCAGAATCATATTCGGCAGGTGGTGCAGCGCCGCAAGATGGTTGGTGGTGTTTTCGTCCCAAATTACGAACGCCGTCGTCTCGGCGAACTTCCCTAACAACTCCTCGTCGCCCAGGCGGACGACCGAAGTATACTCGCCGAAGCGGTACTGCAGAATCTGAGTTTCCATCGCAACAGTCGCTTATCCGGGCCGGGCTGAGCGCGACGTTTCTACGGGTTCCGGAAGTTCCACCGTCTCGGCGAGACTCGCCACGATCCGCTTCACGAAGGGATCGACGATTGAGTAGATCCGCCTGTTGCCCTGAACCTCGCTGGTGACGATGCCCTTCTCCTTAAGAACGGCGAGGTGCTGGGAGACGACCGGCTGCGGCTGCCCTAGACATTCCCACAGTTCGGAGACGCAGGGCCCGCCCTGGCGAGCTATACGACACAGCAGCATCAGCCGCAGTGGATGGCCGCATACCTTCAGCCGCGAAGCATACTCGGTTAGTTGTCGCTGTGCCGCCGCTTTCTGTTCGTCCATATATACCTAAAGTACTACCAACGCCCGCCGGAGCAAAGCATATTCGTCGGTACCATTACGTCGCCTTGCTATCCTTTGCGGCACCTGAGCTGACTTTCTGCTCCCCGCCGGAGGCTCCGTTGCCGTTGGAACCGGACTCTGCGCCTCCGCTCTTGCTCGAGGATGCGCCGTTGCTTCCATTTGAAGCGCTCGTCTTGGAACCTTTGTTATCGGTTACGTAAAATCCGCTCCCCTTGAAAATGATGCCAATTCCGCCCCCTACAAGCCGTTTGAGGGTCGCTTCACCGCAACTCGGGCAAACCCGCAGCGGTTCGGCGGAAATACTTTGAAACTCCTCAAACTCATGCTCGCAGGCGCTGCATCGATAGTCATAACTCGGCATCTTCGGTGAACCTCCTACTCGCTGTGACGCCTTAAATATATTGCAGTTTCGGCGTCTGGACAAGATAATCTACTACTATGGAGCGAATTACGGCAATCTCGCCCCGCTTTCATCTGACCGAGCTTTCATCCGTCCGCCGGTCGGATGTTGCGGCGCACCGGGATACCGGCGGCAGCCAGATCGGCCTTGATCTGCGGGATCGTATAGCCGCCGAAATGCACCATCGAGGCGATCAGCGCCGCATCCGCGCGCCCGTCGCGCAGAACCTCGACCAGATGCCGGCTCACTCCCGCCCCGCCGGAAGCGACGACCGGTACGCCGACGTTTTCGGAAACCAGCCGTGTACAGGCGAGCTCGTAGCCGTCGCGAGTGCCGTCGGCGTCGATTGAGTTCAACACCACTTCGCCCATCCCACGCTGCTCCGCCTCGCGCACCCAGGCCAGCAGGTCACGCTGCGTCGCGGTGCGCCCCCCATGAATCACCACGCGGTAGCCGCTCGGCATCGCGTCATCGCGGAGTGCGTCGACTCCCAACACCACGCATTGACTGCCGAACGCCTTTGCTCCCTGATCAATGATCTCGGGGTTCAGCACGGCCTGCGTATTGACGCTGACCTTCTCGGCACCGGCAAGCAGCATCGCCCGCATGTCCTCGACCGACCCGATGCCGCCGCCCACGCAAAACGGGACGAAGATCTCAGCCGCTACGCGCTCGACCACCTCGCGCATGATCCCGCGGCGCTCGGCCGAGGCGGTGATGTCGTAGAACACGAGCTCATCGGCACCCTCCTCGTAGTACCTGCGTGCCATCTCAACCGGGTCACCAACATCGACGTTCCCTTTGAACTTCACGCCCTTGGTGGTCTTGCCGTCGCGCACATCCAGACAAACCAGAATCCGTTTCTCAAGCATCGTTTGCGCCCCTCCCGACCGGAGCTCCACGCCCGGACCGGGCCCCGGCTCTGTTGCCGGCCCCAGCTTCTCAGTGTGCGAGGTAGTTCGAAAGCAAGCGCAGCCCAAACTCACCCGATTTCTCCGGATGGAACTGCACCGCCGTCAGGTTATCACGTTCCAATCCCGACGCAAAGCTCACCCCGTACTCCGTGTCCGCGAGCACGGTGGACCGGTCGGCCGGGTCGGGATAATAGGAGTGCACGAAGTAGAACGAGGTGTCCTGCGGGATGCCGGCAAACAGCCAGTGGCCTTCACGGTAGCGCACCTGATTCCAGCCCATGTGCGGAACCTTCAGCCCGTCGCCCCCCGGCAAACGCCGCGCCGTCCCGGGGACCAACCCCAGACAGCTCGCGCTGTTCTCTTCAGAGCGCTCCAGTACGACCTGCGCACCTACACAGATGCCCAGGATCGAGCCGCCGGCTGCATGCCGCTCGCGGAGCGCCGCGGCCACCCCACTGCGCCCGAGCACCTCCATCACGGCCCTGGCATCGCCGACGCCGGGAAACAAGACCTTGTCGGCGCGCAGCACCTCTTCGGGCCGCGTAGCGATGCGATACTCGTACCCGAGCCGCCGGAGCGCGGTCTCCACGCTCCGCAGGTTTCCCGCCTCGTAGTTGACGATTGCAACGTCCATCATCGGTTCAACAGCCCGCCGATCATCCGGCCCATGCGCTCGTCGCTGATCTGCAACCCGCTAAACTGCACCACGTCTTCACGCCGTTCTATCGAGAGCCGTTCCAAGAGATCGGGCTGGTCGAAACCGATCTCGCTCGCGATCGTCATCGCCATCAGCCGGAACACGACCGTAAAAGCGCGCGCATCGCGCTCGCTTCGCAGCCGCACATTCCCCACAATATCTCGCTCACCGTCATCGTTATCGCCACGGTCGAACGCCATGCGCACATCGAGTATCGGCAGCTCAAACGGCAGAGCGCCGACTTGATCCTCGAGCCAGCGCGTGGGGCTCGGCATGAAGAACGAAAGCTCTCCGGTGTCAAACTGCTCGATGATCTCCGGCGGAGCGAGGAAGCGATCCTGGGCGCGGTCACGCGGCACCATGCCGCCGGCAAGATTCTCGGTTGCCGCCAACATCGTGGTTGCGTTCAGGAAACTGACCTGCAGGCCGCTCTCGCGGTCGAGCCAGTACTCGTAGCGCTCGCCGTCGATCTCGGTGCTCTCGCGACTCCAGCGCCGCGAGAGCCGCATGAATAATCCCGCGCGCCGCGGTCCGTAACGGCCCGATGCCACGAAGAACATCTGCGGTTCCCCGGTGATCGAGCGTCCGTATGACGCGACGATCTGATCCGTCTGATCAAGCAGGCTCTCGAGACGGCGTGACTCCACACCGGCCGACGCAACAACCTGGTCCAGCAACGCTTCGGCCGACGCCACGCGTAACCCCAGATACAGCGTCTGCCCTTCCGGCAGAAACGCGGTGAGCTCCTCCCCGCGCTCGGGCTCAGGCGGTGTTGCGCAGGCACCAACCACCAGCGCCACGAGCACCACCACCGCCCCGTGCGCCATCCGCCGGCACACCGGGCCGCGCTTAGCTCGCCTTTTCCAACGCAACGGTACACTCCTGATCACCGAGCGTGATCTTTTCCCCGTCATCACGGCGCTCCCACACCAGCGCGACAGCCAGCGTTTCGCGCGTGAGGTATTCCTCAAACGCTTCCACCGCCTCGCGTACCGAGTTTTCGGCGTGCAGGTAGAGCCTGATGCGATCTGTCACCTCAAGCCCCTCAGTCTTCCGCTTGTTCTGCACCGCGCGCACCAGATCCCGGACCAACCCTTCGCGCCTGAGCTCCTCTGTGATCTCGGGATCGAGCGCGACGGTGAGCGAACCCTCGTTGAGAACCTTGAGGTTCTCCTTCTCGGAACGCTGAATCATCACGCTGTCTTGAGTCAGATCGATAGTCCGACCGTTTATCTCGAGGTGCAGCGCCGCCCCCTCCAGGAGGCTTTGAATTTCGGGGCCTGAAAGCGCCTGAATCTTCTCAGCGGCCGCCTTCATATCCTTGCCGAGCGTCTTCCCGAGCACGCGATAGTTGGGCTTCGCCTGATACTCGACCAGGTCTTCCTCATTCTCGCGAAACACCACGTCCTTGACATTGAGCTCTTCGGCGATGATGTCTTCCATCTCGCGCAGTATCTTATGCTCTTCGGTATCCTTGGTAACCAGATGAATCGCCTTCAGCGGCTGGCGATTGCGCAGCGAATGCATGCTGCGCAGGGCCCGGCCCATACGCACCGCGCGTTGCGTTGCACCCATCTTGCGCTCCAGAACGAGGTCTCGCTTGCTTTCGTCGGCCACCGGATAATCGCAGAGGTGCACCGAGTCCGGCATCGCGTCGGTACGAAGGTTGCCGTAGATCTCCTCGGTGATGAACGGCATCACCGGCGCCGCTACCTTTGTCAGAGTCAGCAACACGCTGTAGAGCGTCTGATATGCCTGGCGTTTGTCGTTGTCGTTCACGCTGCGCCAGAACCGCCGGCGCGAGCGCCGGATGTACCAGTTGTTCAGCTGATCGATGAACGCCACGATGGGGTCCATCGCGTGCTGCAGATCGTAGGCGTCCAGATTGGCGATAACATCGCCGACCAGCTTTTCGGATTCCGACAGAATCCAGCGGTCGAGCGGGTTGTGCGGATCGGAGGGCGGGCCTGCGGGCCGAATGCCGTCGATATTGGCATAGGTAACGAAGAAGGTATAGGAGTTCCAGAGCGGGATGATGATGTTCTTGAGGACTTCTTTGACACCTTCGTCGGAGTACTTTAGGTCCTCACCGCGCACCACCGCCGAATGCATAAGGAACACGCGCAGCGCATCGGCGCCGTAGCGGGTCATCACATCCTGCGGGTCGGTATAGTTGCGCTCGCTCTTGCTCATTTTCTTCCCGTCAGCGGCGAGCACAAGCCCGTTGACGACGACGTTCTTGAAGGCCGGCGAGTCGAACAGTGCAGCGGCCAACACGGTCAGCGTATAGAACCAGCCGCGGGTCTGGTCTAGCCCCTCGGAGATGAACTCGGCAGGGAAGTGTGACTCAAACCATTCCTTGTTCTCAAACGGGTAGTGATTCTGCGCGTAGGGCATTGCGCCCGACTCGAACCAGCAGTCCAGGACCTCGGGTATACGGCGCATCGTACCGTCGCAGCGGGAACACGGGTAGGTCACTTCGTCGACATAATGCTTGTGGAGGTCTTCCAGGTAGACACCTGACTTTTCGGCGAGCTCCTCCCGCGAGCCGATGCACTCAACGCGGTCGCAGCTGTCGCAGCGCCAGATCGGCATCGGGTTGCCCCAATAGCGATTGCGCGAGATCGCCCAGTCGCGCGCATTCTCCAACCAGTTACCGAACCGACCATCGCGCAGATGGCTCGGCACCCAGTTGATGCTGTTGTTGGCCGCGAGCATTTTCGGCTTGATCTGCCCGACACGCACGAACCAACTCGCGATGGCCCGGTAGATCAGCGGCGATTTGCAGCGCCAGCAGTGCGGGTAGGCGTGCGTGTAGGTGTCGCGCTTTACGAGCTTGCTCTCCTCTTTGAGCTTCTTGATGATCGGTTTGTCGGCATCTTTGACGTACATTCCCGCGAAGTCGCTTACCTCGGCGGTGAACTGCCCCTCGGCATCAAGCGGCGTTATAACCGCTACATCGCGATCCTTAAGCAGATTGTAGTCGTCTTCCCCGAAACCGGGCGCAATATGCACGATCCCGGTTCCCTCCTCGGTGGTGACAAACTCGGCTACATGCGTGCGAAAGGCGTCGGAGCCGCCCGTCTCGGTGAAATACGGGAACAACGGCTCGTAGGTCATACCGCCGAGCTTGTCCCCCGTCATGCGATCGACGATCTCGTACTCATCCTCGCTGCGATAGTAGTCACCAATGCGCTCCTCGGCGAGGATATAGTATTCGTCGCCGGCGAGGTCACGCACCCGCGCGTACTGAACATCAGGACCGAACGCCAGCCCCAGGTTCGAGGGGAGCGTCCACGGCGTCGTGGTCCAGGCGAGCGCGTAGGTATTCTCGAGCTCGTTGAGCTTGAACCGCACCGTGATTGCCGGATCCTGCACCTCTTCGTAGCCGCCCAGATTAAGCTCGAAATTGGAAAGCGCGGTCGAGCAGCGCGGGCAGTACGGGAGACTATAATAGCCCTCGTACAGGAGATCCTGCTCCCAGAGCCGCTTGACGATCCACCAGATCGTCTCCATGTAGGCGGGTTCCATCGTCTTGTAGTCGTTGTCGAAATCCACCCAGCGGCCCGAGCGCGTTACGATGCGGCGCCATTCCTCGGTGTAGCGCAACACGATGGAGCGACACGCTTCGTTGAAGTTGCCTACGCCGTACTCCTCGATCTGCCGTTTTCCCGAGATACCGAGCTCTTTCTCCATCTCGTACTCGACCGGAAGACCATGGCAGTCCCAGCCGAAGCGCCGCTCAACCTTCTTGCCGCGCATAGTGTGGTAGCGCGGCACCACGTCCTTGATTGTGCCCGGCACAAAGTGGCCGAAATGCGGCAACCCGGTTGCGAACGGAGGCCCGTCATAGAATACGAACTCGGGAGCCCCGTCGCGCTGTGACACCGAACGTTCGAACACCCGGCCATCTTCCCAGCGCTTGAGGATCTGCACCTCCATTTCGGGGAAACTTACTTTTGGATCTACCGCTTTGAACAAGACGACCTCCTACAGACCCTTTACGTTACGTGTTGGTGTGTGCGGGTAGAACACGATCACAGGCGCCGGTACGGGAACCTACCCGACCGACTCAGCTTACTATATAAGAAAAGCAGCCGTTATGGAAAGAGATATAGCGTAGCAGCCGCACAGCGGGATCCGCTGCCCGTGCACACCGCAAGAACGCTCCGCAAAGGGAAAACCTCAGCCGGCGCTCGCACCACCCGCCCGTGCATCCTCGTAAACCTGCAGGAAGCGCTCGGCAACAGCTCTGCCGTCGAAACGCTCCTTCATTCGCAGCGCAGCCCCGGCGCACCGTTGGTGAAGGGCGTCGTCGGACGCGACCTGCGATAACGCGTCGGCGAGCGATCGCCGATCATGCGCGGCAAAACGCAGTCCATTGTCCACCACGAGCTCATCCATCCCTTCGACATCGGGAACGACTGCCGGGGTCCCGCAACAGATCGCCTCGATCACGGTCATCGGCTGGTTCTCGGTGGTGCTCGCGGTGACGAACGCGCGGGCATGATGTAGCAGCCCGCTCTGCAGGAGCTCGGCATGCGGCAGCCGCCCCAGGAAGCTCACCACATGCTGGAGCTGCAACTGCGCGACCTTTGCGCGCAGCGCCGCCCCGGACGGACCCTCGCCCACCACCACCAAGCGAATCTCAGGCGCGGTCTCGATCGCCTGGTGAACGCCGTCAATCACAAGATCGACTGATTTTTCCTGACCGAGCCGCCCGACATAGATGAACACCTTGTGATTGTACTGAGGATAGCTCCGCACCAGCTCCTCGTAGCGGGCATATCGCTCGAATCGGGAGACATCCACCCCGTTTGATATGCGGCGGACCTCGGCGGTCGGGAAATGCCGGCGCAACTGGCGGCAGGCCATTTCGCTCGGCGCGGTGGTGATCACGCTTCGGCGCATATACAGACCGTAGTATACCCAAGCAATCGCTCGCATCACCGGCACGAGCTGCGGCAGACGCACCAGATACAGGATATAGCTCGGCTCGTGCAGCATGGTGTGAAAGGTATGGACAATGGGGACCCCCAGCCGTCGGGCGGCACGCATACACGCCCAGGTTAGAAGCCACGGACCGGTGATGTGGAGTATATCGACCTTCTCGCGCTGCAAAATGAGCTGCAGCCGCCGATTCCAGGGGAGGACGTTTCGCATCCCCGGATAAGCCCAGTTTCTGCTACTGCGGATGTAGTGCACCGGTATGTAACCGTTGATATACGCCGGTTGTTCCTCGCTCCAGCCCGGGGCAATGAAGATCACCTCGTGCCCCATCGCGACGAGGTTCTCGGCAAGGTTTATGGAGGAGGTTACGACCCCGTTAACCACCGGTAGAAAGATCTCGACGACCACCGCAATTTTCATAATACAGTGCCCGCGATTGTAGCGCCCCAATCCGGCGTGCGCAACACCTCCAAAGGCCGGCCCGGGACACTCGCCTACCTACAACGCGCCGACGCAAGACGCCCCTACCCAAAACGCGCGCCCGAAACCCTCTGTCGGCGGCAGGCTCATCCTACGGCAGGGTCAAGCACCGGCAGATGGCCGCTCTCGCCGTACGCGAGCAAAACACGGTCGGCGGTTACAAGCGCGGCTCCCAGCTTGCGCGTGGTGGCGACGATGAGCCGGTCGAGCACGTCGCCGTGGAACCCACCCGGGAGACGCGAAGCTTCAATAGCGATCTGATCGTGCGGCTGTACGACCGTAAGCCCCGGCGTATCCACCGCGTCCTGAATCCAGTCCTCAAGCGCAAGAGACAAGAGGAGCCGCTCCCGCTGGTGCCACTGAGCCACCTCAAAGAGTGAAACCGCCGAGACGTACAACCTGCCATGTTCTGAGGCCCGCTCAATGGCGCTTCGCACCGCGGCGGAGCGCAGCAGGTCGACGCCCTCCATTGCCCACACCCAGACCAACGTGTCGAGAACGACTGGTTGGACCTGAACGTTATTAGACCTCGGATGCATCGGGGACGCGGGTTACGGTACCGCGCAACCTCCCTACCACCGGCCGCGGCTTCGATTGCTCGAACTCTGACAGCTGCGCGACCGGTTGACCTCGCTTGGTTATTACGATGCGCTCGTGCGTTTGGTGAACCCGGTCCATTAGCTGTAAGCATTTGGCCTTGAACTCGCCGGCCGCAATCTGCATACAACCACCTCCCAGTTATCGGACCATACAATCTAACCATGGTCATATTACCATGGTCATTCTGTGAATGCAAGCGCTATTTCGGCGTTTTGGCGAGTTTTTTGTTGTGCCCGCCCTCCGCCAACGCAATTGAACCGCGAGCGGTTGAGCTACGTTGCGGGCGATCCCGGTTTAGGCTACACTTTGAAGCTACACATTGAGGCTGCACCTCGAGGCAACACCGCGCGGTGCCGGGCGCGGCCCTGCAGGCATTGGTCTTTTCGGGCAGGCGATGGGGCAAGCGAATGCGAATCGGGATTTTCACCGACACCTACAAACCGGAGATCAACGGCGTAGTTACCTCAATTGAGCTCTTCCGGCGCCAACTCGAGGCGAGCGGACACACAGTGTACCTGGTTTGCCCGCGCTACTTCGGTCGCGAAGACCCGACCCCGAACGTCTTTCGGTTTCCATCGAGCCCTTACCTCTTCAAGATGATGACCGAACGCCGCTTCGCCTACCCTTCGCTGCGCGTATTCCGGGCGATCTCCCGGTTGAATCTGGACATCGTGCATTCGCAAGTCCCGGCGAATATAGGCGTGTTCGGAATCCTTGCCGCCCGGTTGCGGAGAGCGGCCCACGTGCACACCTATCACACGCTGTTCATGGAATACACCCACTACATGCCTCTGCCGCAAACGCTCTCGCGATATCTGGTACGCTTGATCTCGCGCCGATTCTGCGGGCGGTGCCACCGAGTGATCTCGCCTAGCAAGCGCATAGGTGACGAGCTTCGGCATTACGGTGTGAATACACCGATCGATGTGATCCCGACCGGCATAGACATTCGCGAGCCCGCGAGCGTCGGCGACCCGAGCGATCTACGTCGCCGCTACCACATACCGCCCGAAAAGCACCTGCTGTCAATGGTGGGAAGAATCGGTCGCGAGAAGAATATCAGCTTTCTCCTTCGCGTGGTGCTCACACTCAAGCTCCGCCGGTCGGACTTCACTTTTGTCGTCGTCGGCGACGGTCCGGACCGCAAGCCGCTGCAACAAGAGGTGAAGGAGCTCGGCCTGGAGGACTGCGTGGTCTTCACCGGTTACGTCCGGCGTGACGAGGTTTTTGCGTTCCTCCGGGCCAGCTCGGTGTTCACCTTTGCGTCGGTGACCGAGACTCAAGGCCTGGTGCTGCTGGAGGCCATGTCGATGGAAACGCCTGTTGTGGCGGTCGACGCGATGGGCGTCTCGGACTTGATGGCGGACGAGCGCGGCGGCTTTACCTGCAGGTTGAAGATCGACGAGTTTGCCGGGCATGTGCAGGAGCTGCTGGACGACCGCGAGCTCCACCGTGCAAAAAGCCGGGAGGCTCGCCGGAAAGCCATCGAGTGGTCGATCGAGACCATGACCGCCAGACTGGTCTCAACCTACGAGCGCGCGATCGCTGATTTCAAGACCAAGGGGCACCTGCGCTACGGCAAGCACCGTGCGCTGAACCGCGGCGCCGCATCCTCCGCGCAGCACTGACCCGGGGCCGCACTGCGTTGCAGACGCGAGCTGATGACGCGTACCAGCGCAGGACGCATCACCAGCGCAGCGAGACCCAGCCCGCCCACTGCAGATCGAACTCCAGATCACCTCGGCTCTGCTCCTCTCCGGGGCGCCGCCGATTCCAGGTCCAGATGCCGGACAGGTTCGCGCCGAGCTCGAGGTCGCCCGCGAAGTGAAGCGCCGGACCCCGCGCCGTCAGCGCAGCCGGCCGGACGCTACCCTCAAGCTCCAGCGCGGTGCTCCACTGCGGATTCGAACCGGTGGGCGACCGGCCGACGCCTTGATCCGGATCGTAGGTATCCTCGAAGGTGTCGCGGTAAAGATCGCGCTCGCCCTTTCCCCTGACCGAAGCACGGCCAAGAACGGTATAACTGCTCGGTCGCTCATAGCCCACGGTAAGAAATAGGCCGACGAAATCAGGACCTGCCCAATAGCCCAGTGGCTTCTCCACCGTCACACTGCGCGTGCCTAGATGCTCGGTCTGCAGCCGCCGCGAATGGGTGAAGCTCGTATAGTGCTGCTCGTGCGTGTATAACCACGGGTTAGTATAGACGCCCTCAATACCGGTCAACAGGTAGCCTCGCCGCTGCGGCAGCCGGCCCTCTATACCCAGCAGAGCGCCCCAGGCATTGGGGTCGTCTTCCACATTGTCACCGTGCAGAAACTCGAACATCAGAGAGTTAAAGGCGTACTCGCCGTATGCTCGCCAGCCCGGTGCAACGGCAAGATCGAACTCGAGCCCCGCCATGATGGCGGAGTTACGCGAGTGAATGAAGTGGTTGTGGAACACCATCACCGGATGGAGGTAACGCAGCTCCATCGATTCTTTGGTCACCAGGTAGAGCTCGTTGATCGCAAGGTTCAGGCGGTCGGTGGGTCGAAACTCAACGCGATGCCCGATATAGTTACGCTCCCTGCGACGGACCTCGGCGTTTTCGCCCGCGTCGGCATCGGTCTCGATCCCCGGGGCGTTGGCCCAGAAATAGCTGTACTTGAACCGCTCGAAGAAAGCCGCAAACCGCAAGGCCTCGTGGTAATCGGCGTAATCCGAGATCACGAGCGTGCCGCTTCTCCCCGGCCCCCAGGCGATGACGTCACGCCCGAACTGCGTGCTCCAGTGATCCCCGCCCACGGCCAAGAACGAGCGGAACGGAAACTGCGGGTCAAGAACATCGAACTCGCTCGGGAGATTGGTGCGTGGATCGGGATTCGGGGTATCCGGGACCTCGCGCTCCTGGTCTTCTTCAAGCGCCTCCCACAGCTCACGCGTCATGTAGTCATCGAAGCTGCCGTAGTTCTTCTGCAGCGTGATGTCCAGCGTCGCGTACGCGGATTCAAGCGCCCACAACTCCAGCGGCACAGTGAGCAACGGGCGGCGCCGCTCGTATCCGTACAGCCAGGCGGTCTCACCCGGGTTCAATTGCAGGTAGCTCTCAAGGTTGATCTCGAGCCCGGCCCGGAACCCCACCCCGGGCCGGTCATCCTCGAGGCGTTGCTCGAGCCGCGGTGCAGGCCGGAGGCGTGCGTTGATCCGCTCGTAGAGCTCGCGCCCGGGCTCAGATAACCGGCCGCGGTCGATGCGTCGCAGATTCTGTCTGATCTCGGCTGCGCTGTACGGGCCGCTTGCAAAGAGCGGTGCGCTCCCCTGTTCAGTGAGCAGGACCCGCAGCCATTCGACCACTTCGTGGTCGGCCGGGAGGACCGTTTGCAGATTCTCGCCGGCGTGATCCGCGGTGTGACCCACAGCAGCGCCCAGAACCAGATTCAGGCTCAACATGAGCAGCAGGAACGATCGCCCGGGCCGCCGTGTGCCCAACCGGACTTTCATCGCACCAGTCATCGTTTGTTTATTCACCTGTCCCCGGTTATCCCTGTTCGGCGCTCCCAGTGCGCGCTCAGCGCACCTCAAATGGTGAGCTATAGTCGCTCACTATCTCGAGCAGATCGCCCGCGAGCTCACGCCCCGACTGACGATCGCGCCAGTGATAGCGTACGAGCCGGCCGGGCACCGCCTGCGTGACCCACCACTCGTATAGAAACTGCTCGCCGGTCTGGCTGTCTTCAAACTCATACACGAGATGATCGGCTTCAAACTCCCCGGCCGGCACTCTCACCGCCCCCCGGCCACTCAGAGCGCGCTCGTACTCCGCGCTGCTCAGGTACACCAGCGTCGAGATACCCGCTTCTTCGAGGGCCTCCAGGTCAGCCGACCCAGCGTCGCCGAAATGGCCTGCCTGTTCGTAATCGAACTCGTGGAAAAGTGGGTCCTGGTCCGAGTCCTGCCGGTGCCACATCTCCACCGGCGTAGCGAACTCGTCCAACAACACTTTGCACTCGAAGCGGTACGCGTCCTGCGAGTAGCGGATATACCACCACTGGGAACCGTCCGCATTGATCTCGACCAAGGCGCGCTCCGCCTCGAACTCATTGCTTCCGGCGTCCGGACGCTCGGCCGTGATATGCCAGCGCACTGCGTCGCCTTCCTCGAACCCGTGGTCGTCAACCCAGTACCCGCCGGCGAAAAACGTCTGGTTGTACGCCAGATTGAAGACTGCAACCGGTGAGTATTCCTCGAACTCCAATTCTTCCTCATCGGCAGGCGTGTCGTCATAGTCCTGCGGAGGATCCGCAGGATCTGCCGGATCTTCGCGGTCGGCAGGCTGTTGATCGGTTCGAGCTCCGGCAACATCGCGTTCAGCCTCATGGCCGTCGGCATTGGAGTTCACCCCCGCGGTCAAAACCGCACAGGAGCTCATCAGCCAGCCCAGAAGCGCGAGCACTGCGATAGCAGCCGCTGCTCGCCTCCGAAACGGTAAACTGTTGCGCCGCATCTGTCTCCTCCCTGCGCCCCGACCCGGCCCGCCGGTCGCCTTCAGCTTCCTCTCAGGCGTTCGAGGTGCCCCTCCAGCGTTCTGATCTGTATCTCGAGCTCGCGCTTGCGCCCTTGCTCCTTAGTGACGATCTCAGCCCCGGCCTTCTCGAGGAAGCCGGAACTGTTCAGCTTGGCCTCGGCACGCTGCAGAGCCTTGCGATGTTTGGCGATCTCCTTCTCAAACCGCTGTACCGCGGCTTCAACGTCGATCAACTCGCGTACGAACAAGTGTGCCTCAAAGCCCGCACCTACCACCGCGACGCTGCCTTTCAGGCGGCTGTGATCGACGGCCTCGCTATGCACGAGCTCGATACCGTCTTCCGCGTCATCGGCACCGGTAAGCATCCTGATCAACTCCAGGTGCCGCTCGAAGAACTCTGCTGCGTGATAGCCGGGATCGGTACGTACCAGAAATCGCACCTTCATACTCGGCGGCAGCGTAAACTCGCTGCGCAGAGTTCTCACCGCGGTGACCAACTCCTGCAGCGCGGCAAACTTCCCGGCGACATCGGGAGCTTCCCGGTCGGCACTCGATTCCGGGAAACGGGCCACGATCAGCCCCGGCGCTCCCCCGGTGCTGCCGTCCCGGGCTTCTCTACCGGGCAACGCGGGAAGCTTTTGATAGATCTCTTCGGTGACAAACGGTAGCAGCGGATGCATCAGGCGCATAGACTCCTCGAGCAAATACAACAGCAGCGAGGCGGCTCGGTCCCGCTCTGCTTCATCGTCGCTGTAGAGAGACAGCTTGGAGAGCTCGATGTACCAGTCACAGAAGTCGTTCCAGAAGAACTCATACACCGCGTGCCCGACTTCGTCGAATCGGTAGCCGCGCATTCCGGAGTGCACGCGTTCCACCGTACGGTTCAGGCGGTGGTAGATCCAGCGGTCGGGTTCACGCAGCTCGATCTCATCGAACGGCACGACCCGCCTGCCGTCCAGGTTCATCAGGAGATAGCGGGCGGCGTTCCAGATCTTGTTGGCGAACTTGGAGCCGATCGCGAAGGTGTCATGACCGAGTAGAATATCCTGCCCCAGTGTGGACAGGAAAGCGAGCGTGAACTTCAAGGCATCCGCGCCGTACTCGTCCACAACCTCCAGCGGGTCGATACCGTTGCCGAGTGATTTGGACATTTTGCGGCCCTGTTTGTCACGCACCAGACTGGTGATGTAGATATCACGGAACGGTACCTCGCCGAGGAACTCGAGCGATGCCATGATCATCCGCGCTACCCAGAAGAAGATGATGTCGTAAGCGGTGACCAGCGTACTGGTTGGGAAATAACGCTTGAGATCCTCGGTCTCGTCCGGCCAACCCAGCGTAGAGAACGGCCACAGCCAGGACGAGAACCAGGTGTCGAGCACGTCTTCATCCTGGGTGATCTCCGCGCTCCCGCAATGCTCACACGCTGTAATGTCCGCGCGGGAAACCGACATTTCACCGCAGGCGGCACAATACCACACCGGTATCCTGTGGCCCCACCACAGCTGACGGGAGATGCACCAGTCCCGGATCTCGCGCAGCCAGTGCGCGTAAGTGTTCTCCCAGCGCCGCGGGTAGAACAGCACCTCACCGCGCTCCCAGGCTGCGAGCGCCTTCTCGGCAAGCGGCTGCATCCGGACGAACCATTGCTCCGAAAGGAACGGCTCGATCACCGAGTCGCAGCGGTAGCAATGACCGACCTGATGGGTGTAATCCTCGCGACCGAGGAAGTATCCCTGCCCCTGCAGGTCAGCCACTACACGCTTGCGCGCTTCCGGGACACTCAGCCCACGATAGCGCTTTGGAACCGCATCGCCGAGTGTGCCGTCGGGGTTGAGGATGTTGACCCGCTCGAGGTTATGCCGGAGGCCGATCTGATAGTCGTTGGGGTCGTGCCCCGGCGTCACCTTGACCGCCCCGGTACCGAATGTCATATCGACGTAATCGTCGGCCACAATCGGAATCGTTCGCTCGGTGAGCGGCAGCTCGACCTCCTTGCCCACCAGATGCTTGTAGCGCTCGTCGTTGGGGTTTACCGCCACACAGGTATCCCCCAGCATCGTCTCAGGACGAGTGGTGGCTACCTCAATACGTCCCGAGCCGTCCACCAGCGGGTAGAAATAGTGATACAAAGCCCCTTGAACCTCGGCGTGCTCGACCTCGTCATCGGATAAAGCCGTCCCGCATGAAGCACACCAGTTCACCAGATAGTTCCCGCGATAAACCAGACCGCGTTCATACAGGGCGACGAAAACCTCACGCACCGCACGCGACAGTCCTTCGTCGAGCGTGAACCGCTCGCGCGACCAATCGCAGGAGGCGCCGATCTTCTGCAACTGACGCCGAATCGTGGTCTTGTGGTCCAGCGCAACTCGCTCCGTCTCGGCGACGAAAGCCTCACGACCCATCTGCTCGCGGGAGGTGCCTTGCGCTCGCACCATCCGCTCCACGACATTCTGAGTCGCTATTCCGGCGTGATCCGTCCCGGGCACCCACAAAGTCGGATGGCCGAGCATCCGGTAGTAACGAATCAGCACGTCCTGAAGGCTGTTGTTCAGCCCGTGTCCGAGGTGCAGCACACCGGTGACGTTGGGCGGCGGGATTACGATAATGAAAGGCTCTTTGTCCGCGTCTGAGTAGCCGGACTCCGGGGAGAAGTACCCCCCTTCCTGCCACATCTCATAGATACGGCCTTCGAAATCCGGCGGGTTAAAGCGCTTCTCGAGCTCAATACTCTTCAGTCGTGCGGTATCGGCTTCACCGGTCGCCATGATTCGCCGCTCCTTAAGCTGCTGGATAGTCGGTGAATGCTATCAGATTTGTCTCTTGACATCAATGTTCAGCTTTCATCACAATGTGGCGCGATATGGAGAAACAGCCGCTGGTGATCGTAGAGTCACCCACCAAAGCCCGGACCATAAGCAAGTTCCTGCCCAAGAACTTCACAGTTGAGGCGAGTATCGGGCACGTCCGCGACCTACCCCAAAAGGCCTCGGACGTTCCCAAGGATCTCAAGCAGGAACCATGGGCCCGGCTCGGGATCAATATAGAGGATAACTTCAAACCGCTCTACATCACCCCCCGCGGTAAGGGCAAGATCATCACACAACTGAAGAGACAGCTCAAGAAGGCGGATGCGCTCTATCTCGCCACCGATGAAGACCGTGAAGGTGAAAGCATCTCCTGGCACCTGGTGGAGCTCCTGAACCCCAAGATTCCGGTCAAGCGAATGGTGTTCCACGAGATCACCAAAGAAGCGATCGAGCAGGCAATCGCTGAGCCGCGCGATATCGATATCCGGCTGGTGAAGGCGCAGGAGACGCGGCGCATACTGGATCGGTTGTACGGCTATACGCTGTCACCGCTCATCTGGAAGAAAATCGCCTACGGACTATCCGCCGGACGTGTACAGTCGCCGGGGTTGCGCATGATCGTAGAGCGCGAGCGCGAGCGGATCCGCTTTAAGAAATCGGTATACTGGGACCTCAAAGCCGCTCTCACTCCTGAGGGCGGCGAGACGCAGTTTGAAGCCAAGCTCCTGGAGGTGGACGGAAGCCGCATCGCAGGCAGCAAGGACTTCGACGAGCAGACCGGCAAGCTCGCGACGGGCAAAGACGTGCTGCTCTTGGACGCAGAGACCGCAGAAGAGCTTGCGGAGCGGCTACGGAACGCCACCTGGCGGGTCTCCGAGGTGAATGAGAAGCAGGTTACCGCGCGGCCGGCGGCACCTTTCATCACATCCACACTACAGCAAGAGGCCAACCGCAAACTCGGCCTCTCAGCGCGCGACGCAATGCGCATCGCGCAGCGCCTGTACGAAGAGGGGTTGATCACCTACATGCGCACCGACTCGCCTCAGCTGTCGGGCGAGGGAATCGGCGGCGCACGCGAGACTGTCGAGCGGCTCTACGGCAAGGAGTATCTCTCTGAGACTCCGCGACAGTACTCGTCGCGCTCGCGCGGCGCGCAGGAAGCGCACGAGGCGATACGTCCGGCCGGGCCGCACTTTCGCCACCCCGATGAAAGCGGACTGCAGGGTAAGGAGCGGGCGCTGTACGAGTTGATCTGGAAGCGCACGATCGCCACCCAGATGGCCGAGGCGCGCAAATCGCAGGTGAGTGTTCGCATAACCGCTGAGAACACCGTGTTTTCGGCGTCGGGAACCCGCATCCTTTTCCCGGGCTTCCTCCGCGCCTATGTCGAAGGCAAGGACGACCCTGAAGCTGCGCTTGAGGACAAAGAAGAGCTGCTGCCGGACCTCACTGCCGAACAGGCGCTGGAGCTTCGCGAGCTCTCCCCTCTGTCGCACGAGACCAAACCACCGCCACGCTTCACCGAGGCCTCACTGGTGCAGCGCCTGGAACGCGAGGGGATCGGACGCCCGTCGACCTATGCGAGTATCATCTCCACCATCCTCGAACGCGGTTACATCAGAAAGCAGGGCAACGCCCTGGTGCCGACCTTCACCGGGTTTGCGGTGGTTCAGCTTTTGGAGAATCACTTTCCGGACCTCATCGAGTACAGCTTCACCTCGCATATGGAGGCGGCGCTCGATGAGATCGCGGTTGGCGAGCGCGACTCAATCGCGTATCTGCATGGGTTTTACAACGGCGAAGATGGCTTGCTGCAGGAGGTCCGTGAGCGGGAGGACCAGATACAGCCGGAGGCTTCCCGAACCATCGAGCTGCCGTATGTCACCAACGGCGTTCAGATCAAGATCGGCCGCTACGGTCCGTATGTTGTCCACCGTAACGACGGGGAAGACGCGGTGCACGCCTCGATTCCCGAGGAGATCGCGCCGGCCGACTTGACGCGTGAAGAGATCGACAGTCTCATCGAACTGCAGAAGACCGGTCCTGCACCGCTCGGTACCGACCCGGAAACCGGCGAGAACGTCTACTGCCTTATCGGCCGCTACGGCCCTTATGTGCAACGCGGCGAACAGACCGAGGACAACCCGAAGCCGAAACGGGCGAGCGTCCCCAAGGGCGTCAATCCGCACGAGATTACGATCGAGCAGGCCCTGCGCCTGTTGAGCCTGCCGCGCCGGTTGGGTGTGCATCCTGAATCCGGCGCCGAGGTGATCGCGAACCTCGGCCGCTTCGGGCCTTATGTCTACTGCGACGGTGAGTACCGCTCGTTGCGCAAGGGCGACGACGTATATACCATCGAGCTCGAGCGTGCGCTCGAGCTCCTGGCCGAGGAGAAGAAGTCGCGGCGCGGCTCCAAACTGATCAAGGACCTGGGGACCGATCCCGAAAAGGGCAAGAAGCTTGCAATCTACGACGGCAAGTACGGTCCCTACATCAAGCACGGATCCAAGAACATCGGCCTTCCCGATGAGCAAAAGGATCCTGAGAGGCTTGCCGAGTGGACGGTCGAGGATACGATGCGTTACATCGCGGAAAGGGCTAAACAGAGCCGATAGCAATCATGAGAGCCGGTGGAAGTCACGCGCGCGCAATCTTCGATTTATCCTTGCGCTTGCGAGCGATGCGCTCCATCTTGCGGTAGTATTTCGCCTGGTGCTCGATTTCCTGCACGTCGGTAGTGTGAATACGGTTATCAATCGCCTTGATTCGCGCATTCTGCAACAGCTCGCGCACACAGCGGTTGCCTTCACCCGGCGGCAAGCCCACCATGTTGATGAGCTCACGCATTCCAAACTCGAAGGTGTACGACTCCCCCTGCCTGATCGGAACGCGCGCCTTCTCGAGCTGAATCAGCAGGGCGTCGTACATCCGTCCGAGGTTGTCGTTCAACAGCGTGTTTGCGAGTTGCTTGTAGATGAACCAGATGCGCTCAGCAAGTAGCTGCGTCAGCCGTGCGATGATCTGCGGCTGCGTTTGCACCATACGCTCGAAGTTCTCTTTGTTGACCGCCAGCAGCGTAGCGTCCTCGAACGCAATCGCCGAGGCGGAACGAGGTTTGTTCTCGATCAGCGCCATCTCACCGAAGATGTCGCCCGGCTTGAGTACCGCGAGCAGCACCTCGTTGTCGTCAACGATCTTGGTTATCTTCACGCTACCCTTCTGAATGATGTACAGCTCTTTGCCGGGCATCGTCTCAGAGAATATCATGGTGTCTTTCGGGTAGGTGCGCGTGAAGACCTCCTCTTCGGAATCAAGGTAGACCGCCCTGGCGTACGGCTCGATCTTCGCCATGCGCTCACGTGCGGTTTCGAAATGCTCACCGGCAGGACAGTGGCGAATGTACTGATGGTATGCGAAATAGGCCTGATTATACTGATTCTGCCGCGCGTAATACTCGGCAACCTTGAACAGATGCTCGAGATCCGGCTCGGCGGTGTTGTTCAGTGTCCGACGCGCAAGAGCGTCGTCAAGGTACCGCATGCGCCGCGAGAAGGCCTCGATGATCTTGATCGCAACCGGGGTATTCACCCGGATCAACTCCCCGTAGTTGTCGCGATGCACCGAGATCAGCGTCACGTCAGTCAGCGCCTGCGCCGTTTCGATATGACTGTGTGAGGACATCGTCGACACGACCCCGAAGAAATCTCCGGGGCCGAGGATGTTGCCACCCTCTTCCTCGACAACCTCGATCTCTTTGCTGATTCGGACTTTGCCGGAGCGGATAATATAGAAGTGGTCCGCCTTTTGCTTGCCCTCAACGATGATGTACGCACCTTTGTTGAACTTCACCATCGAGAGCTGTAAGGGATTACTCATTCCGCCCCCGGAACTCCGTCGTTTTGGTGTTAAGTATACGAATCGAGAAAACTACTTGTCAATGCGCGACCCGCCCAGAACCGGGCGGCGATCAGTAACCCGCCACAAGCGGAAATGTGGCGCACAGCTCTCCTACCTCGCCGCGTACGCGCGCAATCGTCTTCTCGTCGCCCTTACTTCGCAGTGCCTCCAAAATCAGCTTACCAATCCGCTCCATCTCGCTCTCGCACATACCGCGAGTGGTGAGCGCCGGGGTCCCGATACGAACGCCGGACGTAACCATCGGACTCTGCGTGTCGAACGGAATACCGTTCTTGTTAACCGTGATGCCGGCCTTGTCGAGCATTGTTTCGGCCTCTTTGCCGGTGAGCTCCAGCGGCGTCACGTCGACCAACATCAGATGATTGTCGGTGCCCCCGGAAACCAGGCGTGCGCCGCCTTCCTGAAGTGTCTGGGCCAACCGTGCCGCATTGGCAATGATCTGCCTCTGATACTCCGCGAACGACGGCTGCAGCGCCTCGGCGAACGCGACCGCCTTTGCCGCAATAATATGGACCAGCGGACCGCCCTGTATACCGGGCATCACAACACTGTCGATGATCTCGGAGTAGTTCTTCACTCGGCCCGACTTCGGCGCCTTGATCCCAAGATGATTCTCCTCGTCGCGACCAATCAGAATCATGCCCCCGCGCGGCCCGCGTAACGTCTTGTGGGTGGTGGTGGTCGTGAAATGCGCAGGCTGAAGCGGAGAGGGATGCAGCCCGGCCGCCACCAATCCGGCAATATGCGCCATGTCGGCCATGAAGTACGCACCCACCTCGTCCGCGATCTCACGGAACTTCTCGAAATCGATGATGCGCGGATAGGCCGATGCCCCTGCGATGATCAGTCGAGGTTTCGTTTCGTGAGCCACGCGTCGCAGCTCATCGTAGTCGATGCGTTCGCTATCCCGCGACACCCCGTAGGTTGCGGTGTTGTACAGTATACCGGAAAAGCTGACCTTGGCGCCGTGCGTAAGATGGCCCCCGTGAGCGAGATCCATTCCCAGGACCGTATCCCCCGGCTTCATGACCGCGAAGTAGACCGCCATGTTGGCGCTGCTGCCCGAATGCGGCTGCACGTTGGCGTAGTCACACTGAAACAGCTGTTTGGCCCGGTCGCGGGCTAGGTTCTCGGCGTTGTCGATGATCTCGCACCCGCCGTAGTACCGTCTACCCGGATATCCCTCGGCGTACTTGTTGGTGAGCACCGTGCCGGCAGCCTCCAAGACGGCCGGACTGGTGAAGTTCTCCGACGCGATCATCTCCAACGTACCGCGCTGCCGCTGTTCCTCACGAGAGATTACGTCAGCAAGCTCAGGATCGATTCGTTCAATGTAACTCATACGCATACTCCTTATTTTGCGACGCCGTTCAGTGAAGATAGGAGATTACCGTAGAGCTGTCAACAAAACCGCGGAACGCGTCGCTAATTCTCGCCCCTGCTAATACTCGCCCAGGAAGCGCACCGGCTTCCAGCGGCTGTTGTAACCGCTGATATTGCCGCTGAGCTCTTCATAGCGGCTCTGCAGCGAGTACCGGTATCTCGGCTCACGCGTACGCCCGTCCGGAGACAGGCTCGGCACCTCTATCAGACCCTTTGAAAAAGCGACCCGTCGGCTGTCGAGATTGCCGAAATAATACGAACCGGGATCATCGCTCTCTACCGCCGTCGCGGTGAAGGTCTCGGCGTGCATGCCGTCGGCCAGCGCCGGATCAGCCGGTACCCAGCCGACCGTAGGCAGATAGAACTCCACCCAATGGTGCCTGATGCCCGCCAGATCCGGAGGCACCAGGTAGCCCGAAACCACGCGTGCCGGCACGTCGCTTGCGCGCAGAAACGCGACATAGAGGGCGGCATAGTCAAAAGCATCGCCGGCTCCGCGCTCATAGGCTCGCAGCACGTCCCAGTCGTTGCCCTCCTCGTCGGGCGAAAGCACTGACCGCACCAGCGAAAACAGTTGCTCGGCTTTGCGGTACGGATTGCGTTGGTTGCCCACCGCGCGCGCCGCACGCCCACGTAGCGACTCGCTGTCGGACGGCACGTACCGGTTGGAAGCCGTGTAGCGCCTGACGAGCTGCGAGCCGGTGTCGTATGAGCTCGGCACCGAGCCGGCCGAGATCGAGCTATGGACCGCGTAACGATCGATCAACTGCACATGCGAGAGCTCGATCCGGTCACGAGGGCCGAGGTCGCGAAACTTGAACTGGTCGAAGCCCTCCGGTGAGCTGAACAACGGCAGCTTGTTGCGACGCAGCGTTTGTGGGTTGCGTTGCGAAGGGCTCTCCGGAAGCGCCGGCTTCCAAAGGTGCAACTCGTTTGAACCGGTCTCAAACCTGCCTGGATTGGTCGTGATATGCTCGACGACGAGCTCCTGACGCAGCGCAAAACTGCGTTTATCGTAATACCGCTTCTCACCCGCGGGTCTCGCAACAGTTACAGCAATCGGGTTGCTAACTCCCCGATCGGTTACCACCACAAGCGTTCCGCTCTGCGCCCCGTCGGGAACCGTTACGGTTATCGATCGATTCTCCCAGCGCTGGTACTCACCCAGCTTCACCGACGGTGCCACCGCATCGCGAAGCTCGCGGGTAATCGGACGACGGTCGAGCGCAGCCAAGGTCACCGGCGGGAAGCGCGCCGGAGGCTCCAGGGTTCCCGCAAAGAACAGCACCATGCCGCTGCCGCGGCGGCGGCCGAAGCTCTTCCCACTGATCGTCAGTGGCTCGCCCACCGTCACCTGATCGGGGGAAACTGAGTCCACCCGGGGCACGCCCGGGCTCCCTGCGGTTTCCTCACGTTGCTCGGGAAGGTGTCGCGGATTGGTGAACAACCGCCCGCTGCTCTCACCCTGGTCCGTTCGAACGTACACCAGCCCGGAACGAACATCCTCAGGAATCCTTAGTTGAATCTCGGTATCGGACCAGCTGACATACGAGCTCGCCGCAGGATAGCGCCCTGCGATGCGAACGCGACTCGAGCTGCGTTCTTCCCCGAAATGCCGACCCTCGATGATCAGGATCTCTCCGGGCGAAGCGGTGCGCGAGGATAGGTCGGTGATCTCCGGCGGACGCCCGGTGAGGCTCACGCTCACGTAGAGCACCCCAACCAGTACGAGAAATGCGCCGAAGGCAAGAACTGCGCCTGTCGGTGACGGTCGCCGCAACGAGATTCGACTAGGCATGCGGTCTCCCAAATGCTGATTTCTTCGTTCGCGCCGTTCCCGATGCGCCGCCGAATTACCTATCCGCGCACCGATGATGCCTCGTTAGGTGACGCCTCATGAGGCGTTCGTCCACTCAGGCGAGTGACCGCTTCGGACAAGCCGTTCAGTAGTTCTCAACCGCCTGGAGATAGGGGATCACCGTGATCTCGAGCTCGAGATTGACCCACCCGTACTCTTGCGTCTCTAGGTCCATCTGAACGTTCTCTTGCCCCAAGGGATAGAATACCACCGTCTCCCCCAGATCCACCGGCAAGGTTTCAAACGCCGTCTCGTAGCGGAGGTCCTTACCCTCCGCTTCCCGGAGCCAGGTCTGCCCCTGAGCAACCAGCAGCAGCGAATCGTTATCTCGATACGGCGTAAACTGAGCCCGAACGACGATATTGTCTCCGTCAAGCCGAACGTGCACCGAACGTCCTGAAATAGTAACACGCGTGAGCTCCATATTCCAGACGGTTCGTTTACCGTCCTCTACCACGCGCGCATCTATCCTCACCTGCAGGGCGTCATCACCGAACAGCTC
>PUPD01000186.1 GCA_003552985.1 Spirochaetaceae bacterium | reverse complement strand
CCGATGTGGCGATGCGGGTGGCGTTTCACACCTTCACCGGCAGCGTGGTGTTTCTGGCCTTCTACATGGCGACCGAGCCGCAGACCACACCGGTTACGCACAAAGGGCAGTATGCCTTCGCAGTCGTGCTCGCGGTGCTCACCATGGGTCTCACCGGGGCGGGACTGTTCGGTGCGTCGTTTGTGGCGTTGGTGCTGCTCAATCCGTTCGCGGCCTATTTTGATCGCTTCCGCCTGAAAGAGGCGGTGGGTCGTGCCGCGCGGGGGTTCAGCCCCGCAAAGCAGATAGATACGCGGGTTGACGTCAGTTCGCCGGTATTGCTGTACGACGCTTCCAAGTGCATCATGTGCGAGCGCTGCATCAAGGCCTGCGATGAGATCCACGAGAAAGGCGTTCTCGGCTTCGCCTCACGCGGTGAGAACATCTTCGTCACGGCCGGGCTCGGCTCTCGAGGCTTCTCGGAATGTGACGGAAACGGCTCCTGCTTCGAGTTCTGTCCAACCGGTGCTCTCAGCCCCCGGTTTCCGGCGGTGCCGATTCGTAAATGGGAAGCAGACGCCCTTGTGCGTACCACCTGCGCAAACTGCGGCGTTGGGTGCCAGTTCGAGGTATACGGAAAGAAGGGCGAGCTGGCTCGCATCGAAAGCGTCGACGTTGCTCCAAACTACGCGACGTTATGCGTCAAGGGCCGTTTCGGCCACAGCTACCTCAGTTCCGAGGATCGCCTGACTCAGCCCCTGATTCGACGCGGTCACGGGCTTGTTCGAGCCTCGTGGGACGAGGCGATCGACGAGATCGCGCGGCGGTTGCGTGCGATCAAAGCTGCCCACGGTGCCGATGCCATCGGCGGCATCGCCTCCTCCAAGAGCACCAATGAAGAGAACTATCTCTTTCAGAAGTTCATGCGGGCGGTGATCGGTACCAACAACGTCGACCACTCCAATCGCTACTGTGAAGCGCCGTCCTCGGCCGCTCTAACCGAGGCCTTCGGCTACGGTGCGATGACCAACTCCATTTCGGAGCTCAAACACGCCAAATGCATCCTGGTTGCAGGCTCGAACACAACCGCCACGCACCCGGTCCTCGCGCGCCAGATCAAAAACGCGGTGCGTGTGTACGGTGCTAAGCTGATCGTTGTCGATCCGCGCGAAATCGAGTTGAATCGCTGGGCCACCTTGTGGCTGCGCCCGAACAGCGGCACCGACATCGCCTGGATCAACGGGTTGATCAACATCATCCTCAGCGAAGGGCTGCATGACCAGAACTTCATACACGAGCGCACCGAGGGGTTTGAAGGTCTCAAGGAAGCGGTCGCCGCCTACACGCCGCACAAGGTCGCCGAGATCACCGGTATCCCGATGGCGGATCTCAAGCAGGCCGCTCGTACCTTCTCCCAGGCTGAAACAGCCGCGGTCGTATGCGCCACCGGCATCACGCAGCATCTCAGCGGCACCGACAATGTGCGGGCGCTCGTGAATCTGACGCTTGCGACCGGCAACGTCGGGCGACCGTCCACCGGTGTGAATCCGCTGCAGGGCCAGAACAATAGCCAGGGTGCTTCCGACATGGGTGCGATCCCGGACACCCTTCCCGGTTACGCTGCGTTCGAGGATCTGACTGCGCGTGAACGCTTCATGCGCGTGTGGGGTAGCACCCTGCCGTCGACCACGGGCCTGACCGCCTCGGAAATGCTCAGCCCGCGTGAGGATAGTCCCCTGAAGGCCCTGATCGTAATGGGGAGCAATCCGATGCTGTCGGCGCCGTACCAGAAGCAGGTGCGCAAGGTGCTGCAGGATGAACTGGAGCTCCTCGTGGTCGTCGACCCGTTTCTGACCGAGACGGCCGAGGTGGCCGATGTCGTACTCCCGGCCGCAACCTTCCTCGAGAAAGAGGGAAGCTTCACGAATACCGAGCGTCGGGTACACAAGGTGAATCGCTTCTGTGACCCGCCGGGGCGAGCAAAGCCCGACTGGGAGATCATCTGTGCTCTATCGAATGCACTTGGAGTGCCGATGAAGTATCGCAATCCGGGCCAGATTATGAAGGAAATTGCGAGCGTAGTGCCGATCTACGGCGGCATCAGACATGCGCGGTTGCGAGATGACGGCGTGCAATGGCCGTGCCCCTCGCCGGATCATCCCGGTACGCCGTATCTCTATGCGGATCGTTTTATGACCGCCAACGGGAAGGCACGCTTCCTCCCGGTGGGCGACAGCGTCGGCGCTCCGGCGCGCAGACCGGACTTCCCGATGATACTCACTACCGGCCGGAGCCACTTCCACCTCCGCACCGGCACGATGAGCCGGCGCTCGGCGGCGCTGACCGCGTACATCAACGAGCCCTACGTCGAGATCAGTCCTTACGATGCCGAGCGGTTGGGGATTCACCAGGACGAGCTGGTGGTAGTGAGGACCCAATGGGGGGAGATCGAAACCAAGAGTCACATCACCGACCGAGTCAAAGCCGGTCTAGTGTTCCTGCCGTATCACTTTTTTGAGGCGCCGAGCAACGTGCTTACCGGCGGGCAGCTGGACCCTGAGATTAAGAACGCTGCTCTCAAGGCGACGCCCTGCAAGCTGGAACCCAAGCCGATCGACGAGATCGAGACGATAAGGAGGTAATGCCGTGGATCTCAAGCGTATAGACCTGATCATCGATAACCACACCGCGGTTGACCCCGGGGGGTATCCTCCGGTTATCCCTATCCTCCAGGACATTCAGGGCGAGTATCGTTGGCTTCCGGAGCCGGCGCTCAAGCATACAGCGAAGCGGTTGCGTGTTCCGTTGGTGGACCTCTACGGGATCGCCACGTTTTACCAGTCGTTCCGCCTGACGCCTCCCGGCGAGCATCAGATCAATCTGTGCATGGGCACGGCGTGTCATGTCGAAGGCGCTCCGCTGATACTTGGGAAGCTCGAACGTAAGCTCGGCATCAAAGCCGGCGAGGTGACGGTCGACGGTAAGTTCGGGTTGGATGAGGTGCGCTGTGTAGGCTGCTGCGCGCTGGCACCGGTCGTAGTAATCGATGAGGAGTACCACTCGCTCAAAGGCAAGAAAGACGTTGGGAAGATCATCGATGAGAAGCGCAAAGAGGACGAGAGGGTTGGAACGTGATGGATAGATTGAGGAGTCTGGAACAGCTGCAGGAGCGTCGTCGTACGGCCGTTGCCGAAAGGCCTGAGGGAAAACCGCGGATCATCGTTTCGGCCGGGACCTGCGGACAAGCACGCGGGGCGGTCGGCGTTTATGAGGCGTTTCGCGAGGTTTTGGACGAGCGAGGCCTCACCGACACAGTGGAGCTCAAGCGCACCGGCTGCCACGGCTACTGCGAGATGGAGCCGAACGCGCTGGTGCTCCCACAGGGGATATTCTATGCAAACCTCGCTCCGAAAAGCATT
>PUPD01000261.1 GCA_003552985.1 Spirochaetaceae bacterium | reverse complement strand
TGTTCCGCCGCCAGCCGGTGTGCGCGCTCGCGGCGGTGGCGCTTGCGTTGCAGTTTCCGCTCTTTCAGACGGTCGGACCAGGCGTTGAAGATTGCATACAGCACCGGGACGAAGAACAGGGTGATGAACGCTGCCACCGCAAGGCCACCGACCACCGTCAGGCCAATCGGCTGAATTAGCTCGGTCCCTTCACCCTCGAAGAACGCGACCGGGGTCAATGCCAGAATCGATGTGAGCGAGGTCATCATGATCGGCCGCAGCCGGTTGCCCCCGGCAGCGATGCAGGCCTCTCTGATCCCGAGTCCGCGGTTTCGCAATAGGTTGGTGTAACTCACCAGGACGATTCCGTTATTGACCACAATTCCCGCAAGCATTACCAGCCCGACCGCGGTGAACAGGCTAAAGGGTTGCCCCATAACTAGGTAGATCAGCACGACACCGATAACCATCAGGGGAACCGTGAATATGATGATAAACGGGTCCAGAAATGACTCGAAGACGCTTGCCATAACGCCGAACACCAGGAGAACGCTCACCGCCAGAATGATCAGCAGTGTCCGACCATATTCCCGGAAGTCTTCGTAGTCGCCGGCGTATTCAATATTGAGGTCGTCGGCCATTGGGACACTCTCGGCAATCAGCCCGCGAACCCGCGGTTCCACCTCGGCGATGTTGGCGCCGGGAACGAGCCCGGCCTCTACTTGAACGGTGCGGGTCTGATTCTCGCGTCTGATCTCCACCGGTCCGGTTGTTCGCTCCAACCCCGCGAAACTCTCAAGCGGGACCTGGCGGCCCTCCTCGTTCAGCACCCTGACGTGACTGAGATCCGTAACCGCGCTGCGGTCTTCCTCCGGCAATCTGAGGAGAACGTCGATATCTTCGCCGTCGCGCTGCAGTTGCGTGGGGGTGATTCCCTCGATATTGGCCCGAATCTCCTGCGCCACCGGCTCGATCTCCAGGCCCAGTGCGGCCATGCGTTCGCGGTCGAGGTTGACATCTACCTGCGGTAGCCCTTCTCGCAAACCGACCGAAGGCTCGGTCGCCTCAAGGACGTCCTCATCGAGAATATCGCGAATCTGTTCGGCAACGGCACGGCCGCGCTCCAGGTCGTCCGTGCGCACGCGGATGTCTATCGGTGAGGCCCCGCCAGGAGCACCGCCGCCGAAGCCGGTCCCAAACTGGAACTCGGCGTCGGGGAAGTCGTCGAAGTGGGGCCGTAATGCCTCACGAATCTCACCGGCGCTCATGACGCGCTCGTCAAACGGGGGGAGGGTGATCGTGACCTCACCCTGGTTTGACTCGACGGTGGCGAGCGGTCCTCCGCCTCCCCCGACCTGCGTGATGATGTCTTCGTAGCCTTCCACCTCACGCTCGATTATCGCTTCCATCTCAAACAGAACGCGCCGGGTTTCATTCAGCGTAGTGCCCTCCGGGAGCCCGACCTGAAGGTCCACCGAATCATCGTCTTCGGTCGGAATCAGCTCGAAGTTTCCCTGGGGAATCAGCGCCAGCGTTCCGCCGAGCAGCGCCGCCACCGTCAGAATCGCAAGCACCTTGTGCCGCAGTACGACCGAAAGGGCGCGTTGATAGCGGTCACGGAGTGCGCTCAGGCCGTTCTCGAAGCGGTCGTCGATTACCTTCAGGTGGCCTGAAAGCGGCTCCTGTCGGCGGCTCACGAGCGGCAGATACGTGCTCGCCAGGATCGGTACAAGAAAGAGGGCTACGGCCAGGGAGCTCAACAAGGCGATCACAACCGTGAATGCCAACCCGGCAAACAGCTCACCGTAAAGATCGAGCTCGGCGCGAAACAGCGCCAACGGTAGGAACACGAACACCGAAGTCATCGTCGCCGCGAGGATGGCTCCGCTCATCTCCTGAACGCCGAAAATGGCACTGGACTTCAGCTTGGTACCGCGCTCACGATAGCGATAGATGTTCTCGAGAATGACGATCGAGTTGTCGACGAGCAGACCGACCCCAAGCGCTAGTCCGGCGAGCGTCATGATGTTGAGCGTCAGGTCAAAGAAGTACATCAGCATCAGGGTCACCACTACTGAGACGGGAATCGCTACCGCGATGATCGTGGTTGCCTTGGGGCTGCGCAGAAAGAAAAACAGCACCAGCACCGCAAACAGCGCTCCGGTGGCGGCCTGTCCACCGACGGTCTCAAGCGAATTGCGGATGATCTCGGTGGTGTCCTGGCGAACCGATAGCTCGAGCCCTGACGGGAGTGAATCGTTGATGGCGGGTAACTCAGTCAGGACCGTGTCGGCGGTCTGCACCGCATTTGTCCCGCTTTGGCGCTGCACTATGACGAATACGCCCGGCTCGCCGTTGACGTACGCAGCAGTCTCTTCGTCGCGAAACCCGTCCTCAACCTCGGCGATGTCGGCGAGGCGAATCAGCGCCGGGGTGGGTTGTGTTCCATCCGGAGCGCCGCCGCTTTCGGAGCCGATGACCGGCGTGCGCCGGAGGATGACGGTGTTGCGAATATCCTCGACGCTTTCAAACTCGCCCTGGGTTTGGATCAGAAAATCGCGCCGGCCTTCGGTGATACTCCCGGCAGTCAGGTCGATGTTCTGCGTTCGCAACGACTGCGCGACCTGGGTGAAGGTCAGGTTGTACGCTTCGAGGCGATGCTGGGGGATCTCCACATTCACTGCGCGTTCACGCCCGCCGACCACGTTGGCCAGCGCCACACCGTCCAGCTGTTCTACGCGTGTCTGAACCGTGTCTTCGGCGAGCTCGCGCAGCTCTTCCGGGCTGCGCTCGCCGCTCAGCTGCAGAAACAGAATCGGTATCTGCGCAGGGTCGAACTTGAAGATCTGGGGACTATCGGCATCGTCCGGGAGTTGGTTGCGGACGAAGTCAAGCCGGTCTCTAACCTCGTTTGTCGCCTCGTCGAGATTCACCCCCCAGGTGAACTCCACGATCAACTGGCTGCTGTTCTCCTGCGATGTCGAGGTGATCTCTTCAACGTTGGCGACATTGCTCACGGCCGCCTCAAGCGGCCGCGTGACGTTCTCTTCGATTTCTTCCGGGCCGGCGCCGTCGTATGACGTGCTTAGAAACAGAATCGGTGGCTCGATCTCTGGGAACAGATCGATTGCGAGTCGCGACGCTGTGTATGCCCCGAAACCGAATATCAGCAGGAACACAATGAAAAAGGTCGTCGGTCGATTGACTACGGTTTTTGATACAAGCATGTTCGATCGCTCCCTCTGCGGCGCCTATGAAGCTTCAGCCGGCGTTTCGTCGTCCTCAATCAGGCGTAGTTTGACGCCGTCCTCCAGCTGTCCCTGGCCTTCAACCACAATCTCCTCGCCGGGCTCAACGCCGCTGACAACTTCGATCTGCTCGGCAGTCTGCAGGCCAAGCTCTACTTCGCGTTGCTCGGCTCGCTC
>PUPD01000233.1 GCA_003552985.1 Spirochaetaceae bacterium | reverse complement strand
GTCTCTCCGAGAGTGAGGAAGTCAAGGAGCGTGGTCGGTCGGAGGTGGTTCGGCGTGCGGTAGATCGTTATCTCAGGCAACGTGAGCAGGAAACCATAGCACGCAAGTACGCGCAGGCGTACTCATCCACCGCTGCGCTCGAAGACGAGCTCGACGGTTGGACTGAGGAGGGTGCGTGGCCGACCGACTAAAGAGAGGCGATGTTCGCCTCTACACCTCCAAAAAGCCGGACAAACGGCGGCCGGTTGTTGTCCTCACTCGTTCTGAGGTGATAGGACTTCTGCACACCGTAACGGTGGCTCCTGTTACCTCCAGTATTCACGGTGCTCCAAGCGAGGTGATCATCGGCCGAGAGGAGGGCCTCAAACACGACTCAGCCGTGAATCTCGACCATATCCAAACCGTTCAGCAGGCCGACCTCCACACCTTTCTCGGTAGACTGAATGCCGAAAAGTTACGTGAACTGTGTCGTGCAGCCGGTATCGCGCTAGGCTGCCGCTGAGTTTTGCACCAAGGTTCCAGGTGTTTGTATACCGTGAGTGCGACCCTCCTAACCCGATTGCACCAAGGGTCGGGGATCTGTACCTGTGTACGCTTCATGATTGCAACTTAATTCCATCATCAGATATTACGCAACGCGGAACCGCCTTATCTCACATCCGTCGTTTGCTCTTCTTGTTGACAATCGAGTGACGTTCGATACACCTTGTGTATAGAGGGGTGTATTCTGATGAAGTTCATTACGGTTCGCGATATTAGGACGTCGCCTGCAGAAATCTGGAAACAGCTTCCCGAGGAGCAGGAGATGGTCATCACGAACAACGGCAAGCCGATCGCGTTGCTCACGCCGTTGTCGGACGAAACCCTTGAGGAGACTCTGACTGCCGTTCGTCGTGCTCGCGCCGCCACGGCGCTCCATCAACTGCGCCGAGCTGCACGGGAGCGTGGGCTCGACACCATGACCGAAGAAGAGGTTCAAGCGGAGATTGATGCTGTTCGTCGTGAGCGCGCCACGTGAGGATAGTGCTCGATACCAACGTTTTGCTATCGGGAATCTTGACGCCTCACGGCGCTCCCGGTTCGGTCGTGAACGCCGTTCTCGATAATCGGTTCACGGTTCTCCTCGATGACTGCATTTTGCTTGAGTATCGGGATGTCTTGAAGCGGCCGAGGTTTGCTTTTCCTTCGCATTATGTGCAGGCGCTCCTGGAGTTCTTCGAGCATCACGGTGAGCACGTCATCGCAGGGCCGAGAGCATTCGGCGTAGCGGATCCGGCTGACCTGCCGTTCTACGAGGTGGCAATCGCGGGCGCTGCCGACTACCTGGTAACCGGTAACGACAAGCACTTCCCCCAGGAGCCGCTCGTCGTATCTCCGAAAGCGTTCGTCGACCTTCTGCGCAGCCGCGAGTAACGCTTCGCGCGCGCACAGTGGTTCGTTTCGCGCCTGCAGGTCCAGAACAGTTACCAATACGCATAGTTGTAAAATCTTTACTTGAGCGATATAGTCAACTAAATGCACTCGCTTTACGTTGGGTGTCCCGCGCGGGTGAGTTGGAATGAAGAATGGAGGACAGGATGAGCAGAGTGAGAGCCGGAGTGCAGCGATGGAGTGTGACCGGGGTGGTGGTCGCGGTAGTGGTGCTTGTGCTGTTCAGCGGGTGCCGCGATCAGGTTTTTGAGGCAACGATCGAGGAGAACGAGAGCGAGCAGGAAACCTACACCTTGACCTTCGACAAACAAGGAGGTGTCGGCGGTTCAACGAGCGTAACCGTGACCTTGGGGCAGCCGATGCCGGTCGGACTTCCTCCCACGAAGGGCGGGGCGGTGTTCGATGGGTACTACGCGCGGCTCTACACAGCACCCGGTGGGACCGGTGCGCAGTACTACACCGCAGAAATGGAGAGTGCCCGGGACTGGGACACTCAGTCGGACGTGGAACTCGTCGCACACTGGACCTACCAGATCGGAGACGACGGACCGGCCGGAGGGATCGTGTTCTACGATAAGGGTGAGTACACCGAGGGGTGGCGGTACCTGGAGGCCTGGACGGCTGACGAGGTACCGAAACCGTGGAAGATTGGAGGCAGCCAATCATTTACAGGGGGGACGTCGACAAATGTGGGTAGCGGATACGATAATACGTACAGCGCATTAATCGGGGTAGACTATGCGGCAGCACAGGGGACTAGGCTTAGACAGCATGGGGGGCATCATGACTGGTTCCTGCCCTCGAGGGACGAGCTGGAGCTGATGTATCATAACCTGGCTGAACAGGGTAGTGGCGGTTTCGAGGAGGAACGGTATTGGAGTTCTTCTGAGCGGACCTCAACTACTGCATGGACAGTGGACTTCGACGACGGTTTCCGAGGGTTCTACAACAAGGGATCTAACGCCAAGGTGCGTGCTGCCCGGGCCTTTTAGCCGCTTCACCATACGATACGTCCGAGAAGCGGGGCGCGGTCCGATCGAGACGCGTGGTCGACGTCTGTGGCATGATGCCGGTGCGAGAACGGAGGATGAGCCGTGATTGAAGACGTCAAACCGATCCTGCTGGCCAGAGTGTACGACGTGGCAATAGAGTCGCCGCTGACGCACGCCCCAAAGTTGTCGCGGGCCACCGGGGCCACGGTCTACCTGAAACGCGAGGACCTGCAGCCGGTGCACTCCTTCAAGCTCCGCGGTGCCTACAACTACCTCTCGAACATAACCGCCGAGGCGCGCGGGCGCGGCGTGATCGCCGCAAGCGCCGGGAATCACGCCCAGGGCGTTGCGCTCGGCGCCGCGAAGCTCGGCATGCGGGCGACCATCGTGATGCCGAAAACCACGCCCGCGATCAAGGTTGAGGCGGTGCAAGGGCACGGTGCGGAGGTGATGCTGGTGGGCGATGGCTTCGACGACGCCTACGCACACGCGCAGAAGCTCGAGCGCGAGACCGGCGCGACCTTCGTGCACCCCTTCGACGATCCGCTCGTGATCGCGGGCCAGGGAACCATAGGCCGCGAGATTCTCGAGCAACTGCCGGACACCAGCCACATCTTCGTGCCGGTAGGCGGCGGCGGGCTCCTCGCCGGGGTGGCGCTGTACGTGAAGCAGCTTCGGCCGGAGATCGAGGTAATTGGGGTGGAGCCCGCCGACAGCAACGTGATGCAGCGATCGCTTGCGGCGGAGGAGCGCGTAACGCTTGACCACGTCGGCATCTTTGCCGACGGCGTTGCGGTGAAGCGCGCCGGTGAGCACACCTTCGCGATCGCCCGCCGCTACGTGGACCGCATCATTACCGTGAGCACCGACGAGATCTGCGCCGCGATCAAGGCTGTTTTCGAGGACACCCGCAGCATCGTTGAGCCGGCCGGAGCTCTCGCCGCGGCGGGCGTGCTGCGGTGCACGCTTCCCGCGGCGGCTCAGGCGGTAGCGATCTGCTCGGGCGCCAACATGAGCTTTGAGCGTCTGCAGCAGGTCTCGGAGCGGACGCTGATCGGGTCCGGCCGTGAGGCGCTGGTCGCGATCACGCTTCCCGAACGCGCCGGTGCGTTGCGTAGCTTCTGCACCGATATCCTCGACGGCCATGCGATCACCGAGTTCAACTATCGCCTCTCGGATCGTCGAAGCGCGCACATCCTCGTCGGGATCAGCGTATCAGGCGCGGCCGACAGGGACGCCTTTCTTGCCCGCATGGACAAGGCGGGTTACGAGCACACCGATCTTTCAAACGACGATATTGCTAAGGAGCACGTGCGGCACATGATCGGCGGCATCTCGCCGCATGCGGTATCCGAACACCTGTACCAAATCAACTTCCCGGAACGGCCGGGCGCGCTCGGCGAGTTTCTTGCGACTCTCGGCCCCCGGTGGAACATCAGCGCGTTCCACTACCGCAACCAGGCGAGCGACACCGGCAACGTGCTGATAGGCTTCGAAGCCGAGGATCAGCCGGCGCTCGAGGAGCGGCTCAACCAGACCGGCTACAGCTGGCACCGCGTCGACGACTCGCCCTCGGTCCAACTGTTCGTCAGGACAGGTCAGCCGGAACGAAGACGCGGGCGGGTTACGCCACAGGGGCGCGATCTCCCCTCTGCTGAGTAACCTCTAGATCCCGCGGCTCGGCGGCACCTGCTTGCAGTGCGAGGGAACGGCGAGGTACGATTCGACCCATGACCAAGGGCAGGCGGGAAACGCTCACGGGAATCCTTTTTGTCAACATCGCCACCTTCACCTGGGCGACCAACATCATCCTTGGACGGTATCTCCGGGAGGAGATCGGCCCGCTTTCCCTCACCGCCACCCGCTACATCGTGGCGGCGCTCGCCTTTGCGGTGCTCCTGCGAAACGCGCCCCCCGAGGAACGCCGGGTGGGTGGCGACCTGAAACCCGTCCTCGCCATGGCGGCCACGGGAATCGTCCTCTTTGCGCCGCTTCTGTACTTCGGGTTGCGGTACACCACGGCGGTCAACAGCACGCTCATCAACGGCATGGGACCTCTCATGACGGCGGTCTTCGCGGCGTGGCTCATTAAGGAACCCTACACCAAGCTTCAGCTGGGCGGAGCGCTCCTGGCGATGGTGGGCGTGGCTTTCCTCATTACCGGCGGCTCCCTGCAGAGGCTGCGGGAGACGGGCGTAAACCTGGGAGATCTGGTGGTGCTCTTGGCAGCAGCAGTCTGGGGCCTGTATTCCGTCGCCGGGCGTCGAGCCACACGAAACCGTACGCCTCTCTCCGCTACGGCTCTTTCGACCTACATAGGACTTCCCATACTGATTGGCGCGGCCGTTATCGAGCAACGGACCATCCCCCTCGTTCTTTCCGCGCGCCTCCTCCTTATTATTCTGTACCTCGGTGTCGCCCCGGTGGCAGTCGGGTTTTCTCTCTGGAACGGGGGCGTGAAAAAACTTGGCACCGGCGGAGCGATGGTCTTTTACAACACCCTGCCGCTGTACGGCGCGATACTGGGGTCCCTGCTTTTGGGCGAGCAGGTTGGTCCCTCACATCTCCTGGGAGGAATGTTGATTATCGGTGGCGGCCTCCTCTCGGCTATGGTGCGTAAGGCGGCCCCTCACGCACCGGCGGCGCGTCGCGTCCAGCCCAGGACCAGAACGTATTGACACTACGTGCCCGGGCTGGGAAGATGCGTTCCCATGAAACGTTCTCCCGTGCCCCGTCACCTTGTCGCCTTATGACGGCATCGCAGCGGTTTCACACGGCGATGACCCGGGGCGTGCCCGATCGGGTTCCCGTTGTACCCAAGATCTACCTTGACCTTGCCGCCCGTCTGACGGATCGCGACCTGCGGGCGATGGTGGATGACCCGCTGGACGCCTTGTGGGCAGTTGTCGAGGCGGGGCGTCTCTGCCGGGCGGACGCGGTACGGCAGTTTCACGTGCCCCGGCGCCGCACCTCGGTTGTAGATGGTCAGCTGGTTGAGATGGACCGCTACGGGTCGGTTTTGGGGCGAATCGATCTCGCCGGGGGGCTGATAACCCGTCTGGAGGACCCCTCCCGTTTCAATCTCGCGGACGAACACTACGTGGCTTTCAACCACTACTGGAGTTGCCCGCATCCGTTCATCGCCGATCAAACCGACGTGGATCGGATGGTCGTACCGGAAAGACGGTTCTACGAGAATTACGGGTGCGGCGAGAGGCAGGGCACGGTGATGGAGCGGCTCGCCGCGGAAGGGGGAGAGGAGCTCGCGCTGATCGGTGACTGTGATACGGCAACGATGGCTTTTCTCGTGACGATGCGCGGTATGGAGCGCGCCATGTTTGACCTTCTGGAGAATCCCACGCTGGTGCACGCGATTATGGACAAGGGGGTGCGGATCGCCGCCGAACGGGGCTTTTTCAACATCGATCGTGGTCTGAGGGTACTGCGGATCAATGATTCCGTCGGGAACATGTCCGTCATATCGCCGGAGCACTGGCGCGAATTCGTTTTCCCGCACCTGAAGGATCTCTGTACCGAGCTACACCGGCATGATCCGGCTGTCACGCTCTATTGCCACATTTGCGGGAACGTACTGCCTATCCTGGAGGACCTAGTTGAGGCGGGGCTGGACTGCATCGCCCCGCTGGACCCTCTGGGGGGCGTTTCACCCGGGGCGGTCAGGAAGCGGGTGGGCGATGCCGTATCGCTCATGGGTGGGGTGAATACGCTCTCCTTTATTGACTCGACACCGGCAGGGATCATCGAGGAATCACGACGGTGCATCAAGGAGGGTGGGGAACGAGGCGGATTTGTACTCGGATCGGGCTGCGTCGTCCCCCGGGACGCCGCCCGGGAAAACGTGGAGGCGCTGTACCGGGCGAGTGTGGTGTACGGCCGGTACCACCGGGGAAGGCTCCAGCGGGAGGAGTGAGTATGGACACCAGGCAGCTGCGCAATCATATCCCGATCGGAGGCCCCGCTCGCAGGGAGCCGGCAGATGGGACCGAGACAACCATGCGCGTCTCCCTGGGGTTTGAGCCGGCGTGGTTCGTGAACCGCTGCGGTGTCGATCTCGGCCGGGAATGGCACGCCGATCCGTGTGCTCGCTCCCGGGCGCTCGCCATCATGAAGGCGGAGCTAATGCAGACCTTCCCGGAGGTGCCATACTGGCGGGAAGACGATCCCCGGGACCTAGCAACGATATCGGGTGTGTACGGCGCGTATCCCGTGCCGCATCTCTTCGGAATCGGTCTGCGGTATTATCCGGACAAGTGGCCCGAACTCGATCCGGACCGGCGCCTCTCCCTGGAGAAGATCGAAGCGCTCGACGCGGACCAGGTGCTCTCATCTCCAGCGCTGGAGAGCCTCTTTGAGCAAATGGATTTGATCGAGCGGGAATGGGGCACGGTTCACGGATACCTCAACTGGCAGGGAGTCCTGAACAACGCCTTCAATATCCGGGGCCAGGAAATTTTCCTGGATCTATACGAACGCCCCGCCTTTGTTCATGCGTTTCTTGACCTGATCGCGGAGGTGATGATCCGTTTCGCGAAGCGTGTTCAGGAACGGCAGCGCCGCAGCGGCTTTGAAATTGATCAGCTCTCGGTGAGCAACTGCGTGGTCAATATGATCTCCCCGGATGACTACCGAACCTTTGTGAAGCCCCGGGACGAGCGGATTGCCCGGGAGTTTGAACACTTTGGAGTACACACCTGCAACTGGGACATCACCCCCTATATCGAGGTGCTGGCGGAGCTGCCCCGCCTGGGATACCTCGACATGGGGATTATGTCGAACCTGCGCCGCGTGAAGGCGACCTTCCCTGATGCCCGGCGGGCGGTGCTGTACTCGCCCTGGAGGCTGCACCAGGCCCCGATCGGGGAGATCAGGCTCGACATGGAGAAGATCCGCGCGGAGCTTGCTCCGTGCGACGTGGTGATGGCGGATATCCAGGCTGACACCCCGGACGAGCGTGTGCGGGATCTGCTCAGAATCTGCCGCGAGCTGGAGCAAGCCTGAAGAGGGACGACAGGATGGAACACGCTGATGAGTGCCGCACAGGTAAGCGCGTGAGGGCACCGGACCAGCGCATCGTCAATACGATAATGCTGTGAGTGCGCCGGACATGGTTATTGGTCGCTCGCGCCGGAGGTGCCGCCGCCGTCGGTGCCGCCAGCGGCAACGTCGCCACCGGCAGCGCTGCTGTCGGTCAACTCGTGGAAGATCGCCAGCATCTCCCGGCAATCCTCCCGCGTGTCTGGGTAGACAACAGGCCGGACAACGGCCCGGAGGCCGGTCTCGCTGATCACGGTGGCGACCCGGGTAATGTACTCGCGCCAGTGCTCCTCACCCTCCGATGCTACCCGTGAGTACAGTACGGTGCCGGTCCTGGCCGCCTCGTTCGCCAGGTGAGCGAAGTCGTATGCTTCCGGGTTGCCCAGGTCGATTGCCACGCACCACGGGGCGGCACAGAGCATCTCGAAGAGCTCCCGGTGGTTTCCACAGTAGTGAACAAAGGCGCCGCCGAAAGGTTCCGCCGAACGGCGCATCACCGGTGCGATCCGTTCTTCGATCATGGCGGGGGAGAGCAGGGTAGCGGTATCCTCGCTGATCCTCGTGCCCGCCCCGGGGAAGTAGAGCCCCTGCGGCGTGGCGTGGCCGTGAACCATCTCTCCCGAAGGCTCGCCGATAGCTCGTTTCATCGCGTCGGTAGCTCTGAGAAAGAGATCGAGACTCACCTCCAACAGGTCCGCGATCCACTCCTCCTCGCCCTCCGTTGCGAGATCCAGAAAGACCTGGTCGCCGTACAGCAAGTGAGCGATATCAAAGACGCCCTGCCCGTCCGCCTGGTAGGGGATCGTCTTGTCGGTATCCAGGGAGAGCTCGTAGAAGGTGAGAGCGCGCCGGAAAAGCTCGGCGTTCTCGATCGCGACACCCCGGAGCAAGCGAATTTCCTCCCGGGAGAGCGATTCTCCCGGCCAGGGCATTGCCCCCGGCCGCACCTCGCAGGGCTGCCCCGCTGAGGCGGGAACGAGAATCGTTCCCAGGTTGGGCCGTATCGTGGGAACCCCGTCGGTCGGCCAATCGACCATCTGCTCCGCCCGTGCCCGTTCCGCGTCGTACATCAGCGACGGGTCGCGGAAGCGTTCCGGGTAGGTGTCGAGACTGTACAGCGCCGCCTCGCCGGTGGCGAAGGAGGGATCGCTCTGCGGGATGAAGAGTAGCGACGGTCCCGCCCCCGCCCAGAAGCGCCGTTGGTTCTCCAGACGCTCCCGCACGGCCGGGCAGAAGCGGTCAAGCCATCGAGGGGAATCGTTCTCGGGGCGTTCTTTTCGCGCTTTACTCGTCTGCACCTTTTCTACCTTGCTGATACTCTCACCATCTCACCGGTTTCCGTTCCTGTCAACGTCGCCGGCGCACACGGGTGTGGTATCACGGCTCCTCGGGTAGATCAATGGATCGAGTTCGTACACCTTCGCATGGTGCCGCGCCCGTGCGCGTTTGTGTACGTTGACCTGGACCTCCTCTCGGCTTTCTGACAGATGTCGCCGAATGTCTGGTGGGCGACAGCTATTCCCGTGACAAGCGATCTGCCGGTGGCCTCGTGGTAGAATTCACCGAGAATGTCGCAGAGCAGTCGGGAGACCTCGGAGAAGAGTCGTCGATCGTGGCGAAAGAACGGGCGTAGCGCCTTTGTCAAGGCAAACACGAACTGGCGATGCGGCAGGCGGATGAGGACCTTGTTCGTCAAATGTTCGGCAAAGAGGATGGTTCGTTTCCGGCTGCAAGACGAACAGAGGTAGAAACCTTTGCACGCAAACGGCCGGAAGTAGTCGTGGCCACACTCGGGACTGGTACAGCGAATGCGTGCGACGCCCTGGAGGTAGTCGCCATAGGTAGAAAACCGCTTGCCGATTCTCCGGATACGTTGAAACGGTCGGCAAAACCGAGAGAGTTAACTCTCACGGCTACATTGTCAAGAACTCGGAGGATACGGTTCCGCTGGCATCGATCAGAATGGCTTTTCGGCTGTTCGAGACCAGGCAAGTAATGGGCGATACTTTCACCTATTCCCTCAACGGAGTCTGCCTCCACCGGCTGCTGTATGATGACTCGGGCGTGCCCTGCGACTGCGAGTATCTGCGGGTGAACAAAGCGTTTGAACGGTACAGCGGGCTGTCGAGTTCACCAATCATCGGCAAGACGATCCGGGATATCTATCCCGGTGATCAGGCAGACCCGTTTCTCTGGAATCACTCCATCCATCCGTGAGACCGCCCCGCTGTAGAGAAGGCAATCGAAGACCATTCCAGGGGTGCCGATTACAGCGTCGAGTGCCGGATCAGGACGGCGGACAAAACTGGATTTGGCTGCCCGACCGTTTCATCAGCAAGAGCGTGGACAATGATGAGACGATCATTGACGGTTTTGCGATGGATATCACCGATCGCAAACAGGCCGAACATGCGTTGCTGCAAGGCCGTGAACTCTATCGCGCTTTGCTCGAGCAGGCGCCGAGCGCTATCTACCTGCACGATCCTGAGGGCAGCACAATTGCGCCAAACCAGGTAGCGTGTGATCAGTCCGGATACTCGCACGCGCAGACTGCGGAGAGAGTCCGGCGAACGGAAGCGGAACTGCAGGAAGCCCAGCGCATAGTGCAGGTGGGCCGAAGAAGAAGGCATGCAACTGGAGCGTGAGAAGGAAACGCTGTTGAAAGAGGTGCAGCACCGCATCAAGAACAACATGAACACCATGATCAGCTTGTTTTCCCCGAAGTGCAACAGCCTCCGGGACACCAGCGCCATCCAGGCGCTGACCGACCTCGGGGAGACAAGGCTGTGACACCAGCGGCGCGACCGGGCGGATGTATACTCGGTGTCGATGCCGCAGCCGCGATGGGCGCAGCAGGACGCAAAAGAGGTGTGGCGGCGCGATGTCCGCACCTTCTCGCGCCGCCTGCTTGAGAGCGCCGCGCGCTCTTTCTACCTCACGGGTTCCAGCACCAGCAGTCGCCGCGACTGGTCGTAGACCTCTTCAACCGTCCAGGGGTGCGTGAGATAGCTTCCTTCGGCCCACGGCCGTACCATGTCGGCGTAGTGCCGCGATGCCGGATGGCCGCTCTGCCCGGGGCCATGCACGTACCGTGCCGATGACCAGTCCGCGGTGTCGACAATCATTCGCATCGAGGCGATGTGGTGCACCTCAAAGGGCTGCAGCACCCTGAAGTCTGCGCGGCGTAACACGTCCAGCCCTCCGGCAACCGGTACCGGTCCGCGGTTGAAGATGCGCTCGACAAACCGGATCCCTGAACGCCCGAGTGTTGCGTTGCGGAAGGTTGCGGTGTGGGCTCTGCCCCACGTCCAGCGCTCGGTTCTCTTTCCGAAGCGCTCTTCAAGCTGCTCGTACGCCGAGGCCAGCGCCCTGGCCACGATTTCGTCGCGCGTCTCACGGCGGTCGGGCGTCCGCACGTCATCCCACCATTGGTTCTCGGGATCCTCCACCAGCAGCCAGAGCGAGTTCTGCATGCGGTAGCCGTAGGCCGTATCCCATGGACCGTTCCAGACGTGCGGCGGCAGCTGGTCGGCAAAGGTCTTGCGGCACAGCTCGACATAGAACTGCGCAAAGACGGTAGCGCCGACGCTGTCGGTCTCCATCAGCAGGTCCCAGTCCGCGAGCATCTCTCGGGCCGTCAGAGCCCCGGCAATCCGCTTCTCGATCGTCTCCTGCAGTTCGGCGCGCTTCGCGGGTGTGTCGGCCGGACGGTTCAGCAACCTCGTTTCGGCGGCTACGCTGCGGTTGATGGTTGTCCGGTCAACTGCCAGTACGTGCGGCAGGATGCGGGCGGCAAACTCGTTGCGCACGTCGAGCTGCATCGCGACATGATGGTCCTTCGTCAGCGGACCGTCGGCCATGGCAGCCGTCAGCAGCTCCTCGGCGCGTGATGCACGGAAGCCCGGATTGTAAAGGTGTTCGGAGAACGGAAGCGAACCGTGCGGGCTGACTGGATTATTGGCGGAGATGATGTAGCCGCGCTCCGGATTGAGGAGCCACGGTAGCTGGTCGTAATCGATGTATCCCTGCCACTGGTAGGTGTCGTCCCATCCCGGCAACGGAAGCGAGCCGGTGCCCTGGCCGCGAAGCGGTAGCCTGCCGGGGTGGACGTAGCCGATGTTGCCAAAGACGTCGGCATAGAGGAAGTTGTGGGATGGCGTATCGAAGTACGACAGCGCCTGGCGGAACTGGTCGAATGTCCGCGCCCGGTTGTACAGCAGCACCGCGTAGTGCGTCGTGCCCGGTTCGAGTGCCGTCCAGCGCAGCGAGAGCTCGGTCAGAATCAGATCCGCAGGGATGATCTCGATCGGTCTCACGTCGTAGCTGGAGTAGGGTACCGCGCCTCCGTGGTCGGTGACTATCGGTCCATTGCGCGTCGAGCGGACGCGCAGAAAATACGGCTCTGCTCCCTTCACGCGGATGACCTCGTGGCGGATTTCCATCGGCACCCAGCGGTCGCCCACGAGGTACTCATCACGGTTATGCGGATTGATCCGCTCCACGTAGAGGTCTTGGACGTCGGGCTCGGCGCTCGACATTCCCCAGACGATGTGGTCGTTGTGGCCGATCACAATTCCCGGCACACCCGCGAACGAGTACCCCTGGCAGTTCCAGGCGTCCGCTCCGGTCACGTGCAGTGACACCTTGTACCAGATCGACGGCATCTGGATACCGAGGTGAGGGTCGTTGGCGAGCTGCGGCAGGCCGCTCGCGGTGTGGTCCCCCGAAACAACCCACTGGTTGGAGCCGCTCTCCATGCTGCCACCGAAGGCCAGATCGGCCAGCAGTTGCCGCCCCTGAATCAGCGGGCTGTCGAGCTGCAGACCGGCAACCGCGCCAAGCCACGCCGGGCAATCAAAGCGTGAGAGGTTGCCCTGCGCTCTGCCATCGGCCGTGTGACGCGCACCCTCGCCGTCCAGGTCCTGCGCGTGAATCACCGTCGGCATCTCGCCGTAGCGGAACGGGGCAAAGAAGTCCCGCGCCATGTCTACCCCAACCGCGCGTATCACGTCCAGCCGCAGCAGTTCCTGCACCCAGTCTCCGGCAAGATCCTGGCTCATGACCTTCGGCCACGTAAGGGTGTCCAGCGGCGTCCACGGCTCGATCTCGGGCTTGACGCCCTGCAGACCGAGGAACGCGAACTCGGCGGCCAGCTTGCGCGGCTTGCGTTCGGCTATGTAGGCATTGACACCGGCCGCATACGATTCCAGTGCCAACCGCTGCAGCGCGGGAGCGGCTTCGTACTCCTGTTGCGCTACGTGCCGAAATCCCATGGTGCGCAGGTAGATGTCCGTGGCCAGAACCTCCTCTCCGTATAGCTCGCTCAGCCTGCCGGCGCCGACCCTGCGCCAGAACTCCATCTGGTAGAAGCGATCCTGGGCGTGGACGTAGCCCTGACCGAAGAAAACGTCGGCGTCGTTGGAGGCGATGATGTGCGCCACCCCGGCGGCGTCCCGATGGATTTCCACTCGATCATTGAGTCCTTCGACCGCAGTCGACCCTCTCACCTGGGGCAATGCCGGACGTGTCAGTGTGAAGCAACCGCCAAGAAGCAGTACGGATGCGAGAACCAGAGCAGGTGCCAGGGAGGCGTGCCGTAGGACCGTGCTATTCACGGCCTTCATACGTTCCTCCTGACAAGACATTTGCCTCTATTATACTCTGAGAGAGCAGAAACCGCGACGAAATTCATAGCGCACGTGCGTTATTTGGCGCTCGGCGTCCACCTCAGCAGGCACCCAGCGGACCTCGGCACACGGCAATGGCCCGGCAACCAGGGGTTCGATCGGGAATTCGGGCGGCGGGCAGCTACCTGTCCAGGTGAACGAGATCGGGCCAGATCCTTGCGTAGAAGGCCCGCTGAATGCCACGCACGCTCTCTCCACCGTCCACAACGATGTTCGAGCCGAGACTCAAGCTGTCCGCGCGCGAGGCCCTACGCGTATGTACGGGAGAAACGCTTGGATCATGAAGAAGACGGATTTCAGATTGAGATGGATCACCGAGTCCCACGTTTTCTCGGTCATATCTTCGATCTCTCTACCGCCGCCACTGATACCGGCGTTGTTGACCAGAATATCGAGCGACCGCTCCCGTTCAGCGTACGCTGTTGCGAGTTGCCTGATGCCGGCAACGGTACCGATATCAGCGGTGACATATTCACAGAGTCCGATCTCCGCGAGTTCACGCTGTTTCGCTCTCAGAACCGCTCCTCGGCGCGCCGCCAGGTGGACCTTTGCCCCGTAGTGAACGAAGCGCTCGGCGAGATACAGATCCTGGTCTGCAACCACGCGCAAAAGTGGTTGCGACGGCCCGCTGACTGAAATAACCGAAACCCGTCTCGACCGGCATTTCGCGGTGAACACCCGGGCGGCAATCCTGTTGGCGCGAGAGTTCTCGAAGCAGTATCGGCAGCCCAGCGGCGACGAAGAGCCTGAGGAAAGGGTAGTGTTTCTCACCTTAGGGCAAAACCTGGGCCCGATTCCAGGCGAGGTAGCGTACGCGGCGTCCAAGGGAGCGATTGTGGGAGTCATCATGACGTTGTCCGAGGAGCTTGCGCCGCACGGCGTTACCGTGAACGCGGTGAATCCGGGGCCTGTGGATACCGGATACGTCGATGAGAAACTCCGCAACCAGACCGCGCCATCTGCCCGACGCATCGCGGTTCATCGCCGAGGTGCTGGGCGAGCGTCGAAATGTGACGACGCGCGATCTCAAAGAGTATCTCGATTGGGACGATGACGAGGTTTTGCTGCTGGTCGCCGAAACGTCCGACGGGGCGTTTGCCGGAGTCGCCGGTGTGGTGTACGAGAGTTGGAACGACACCGGCATGATAGAGTGGATTGGTCTTGTTGAGGAGCTCCGTGGTCGCAGTATCGGGACATCCATGCTGAATCAAATGATCGACTGGACACGCGAGAACGGTGGGCGAAAGATCTACGTCGACACCGGCCTGCATTCCGAGAAAGCGATTGCGTTCTACCAAAGAAACGGATTCTCGCGCGAAGCTGTGCTCAAAGACTGGTATCACGACGGAGGAGATGCGGTGCTCATGTCGCGGCGCATCAACGAGTACAGCCGTTCATTCACCGCACTCCTCTGATGAGCTGCGAGGCGATAAATCGGCTCGCCGGCTGTGAGGTTCATTTCAAGTGCGAGAACTCTCAGAAAGTCGGTTCGTTCAAGGCCCGGGACGCCCGCGGCCACGGTCGCCGGAATTCGGTCTCATATTGTGATGCCGTCCAACGTGCCGGCCGTAAAGAAGAAGGCAGTGAATGGGTACGGCGACGAGATCATCGAGTGCGAGCCGAACCTCCAGGCGCGCGAAACCACCGGTACTGAGTGCTCGTGGATACCGGGGCAACCTTCATTCCGCCTTACGATTTCATGGCTGTGGTGAAGGGACAGGCTACCTGCGCGCTTGAGATGTTTCATGAGCGCGTTGCGTTTGATGTCGTGATGGCGCCGGCTGGAGGAGGCGGGCTACTCGCGGGGACCGCGCTTCTCACCAACTACGTTTCCCCCTCCAACAAGGTTATTGTGGCCGAGCCCGCCGGGGCCGACGATGCGTATGATCTACGAGCGCATGAAGATCGTCGTTGAGCCGAGCTGCGCGGTGCCGCTTGCGGCGTTGCTCAAGCACACCCGGCGGTTCGCAGGACAAAGAGTGGCGATCATCTTCTCGGGCGGCAATGTCGACCTGGAAAAGCTGCCGTTCGGCTCGACGGTCACCACTCCCAGCGCACCGGATAAGCATGGATGAGCGGAACGGTTATCGGTTGATTTCGTCGACACAACACAATCTTTCCGTGTTCCAGTCGCATGAGGTGTATTGACCACTAGCATAGCACGGTACGATACTCTAAGATATGAGGCTCAGCGCGAAAGAGAAGCAGGCAATTGAAGAGGCAATTAACCGTTTCGATCCCGATGCGGAGATTTGGCTTTTCGGCTCACGCGCCGACGACCGGGGCCGTGGCGGTGATATTGACCTTGCGGTGCTTTCACGTCGTATTCAACGCAAAGAGCGTCACGCTATTCGGCACGAGATCTGCGAACGCATCGGCGAGCAAAAGATAGACCTGGTTGTAGCCGCAGACCGTAGCGATCCTATGCTTGCTGTTGCAGTCTCGAAAGGAGTGCCGCTTGGCGAGAAGAACCCCATCAGTTGAGCTTCTGGAGAATGCGTTGAATCAACTCGAGGGGAGCCTCTCTTGGCTTGAGCGCTCTTATGCTCAGTGTGTTTCCATCGGTATCAAAGAGAGCTACACTGCCGAGGAATACGATCGATACGAGAACCTTACTTCTCGTTACGCGCGCGTAGCGGATCTCGTTCTCCACAAGGTTCTTCGTAGCATTGACGCTGTTGAGCTAATTGAGCCCGGCTCGATCATCGACTCCGCGAATAGAGCCGTAGCACGAGGTCTCGTCGATTCGGTTGCGACTCTCCGTAGCTTCAAAGACCTTCGGAACGACATTGCTCATGAATACAAGACCGACGATCTCGCTGAGTTGTTTTCAGATGTGTTGCAGGCGACGCCCAAGCTTTCGGCACTCGCACGGGCTGTGCTCGACTACGGCCAAGCTTTAGTTCAAGGCTGACGCCCGGCAAGGCGCTTGCCGACGGACCACTCTCCTCGGTGGGGCAGATTCCCTTAACGGCGATCATCCTCTGGGGAGGCAATGTCGACCTGGAGAAGCTGCCGTTCGGCTCGGCGGTCACCACTCCCAGCGCACCGGATAAGCATGAATAAGCGGGTCCGGTGTTAGGATGACCAGACCTTTACAGATAGATTGGCTTACCAGCAGCCGGTCGAAAGGGTCTTTGTGCAGGGACGGCAGGGTGGAAAGCTGCAGGTGTCCAGCAACAGCTTCACGAACCGTGTCCTTCGTACAGCTCAACGAGGTCTTCCGGTAAGGACTCAACGAACGATTCCGGTACCTTTAGCCGCTCACGCTCCAAACCGACGGCACGATTCCGACGGGGCGAAGGGAGCGGGTGTATAATGGCCACCGGTTGATTGTGCTTGCGCTATGAGATCTCGCCCTCGTGCTCATGGATATCGACCTTGGTTCGGGAATAGGCGGCACCGAGGCTGCGCGGCGGATTCTGGAGCGCCGGAACGTTCCGCTCGTGTTTCTCTCGAGCCGAACGGATCACATCGTACGGCTATATTGTCAAGAACTCCGGCGATACGGTGCTTTCCGCCTCGATTAAGATGCCCTTCAAGCTGTTTCGAGCGCACGCCTCGCTGCGCGAAAGCGAGGAGTGATTCCGTCTGCTTGCTGAAAACGGAGAAGACTTGATCTACCGCATAGAGTTCGTCCCGGAGCGTCGTTTCACGTATGTGAGCCCCGCTGCAACCAAGCTGACCGGCTACACTCCCGAGGAGCACTACGAAGATTGCGAGCTTGGGTTTACCCTTGTTCATCCTGACGACCGCGAGCGCCTCCTGGAGATGATGCACAGCGGGAACGGGTTCGAGACGGCTGTGGTGTTACGCTGATGTCGCAGAGACGGAACGGTCATCTGGGCCGAGCAAAACAACGTTCCGATTTACGACGGTGACGGCACTCTCGCTGCGATAGAAGGGATAGCATGAGACATCACCGAACGCCGCCGAATGTCTGGTGGGCGACAGCTATCCTCGCGGTAGACAAGTTCTTCTGCTTCGGTTTAGCGTCATCTAAGGGCCGGGTCCGGGGTACGCTCGGCCCAAAGTCGCAAAGGAGTGTACGGGGAGCACATGACGACAGTTGTTTTGGTTCGCCACGGGCAGACCGCCTGGAATGTGAATGAGCGCTTCCGCGGGCAGGCGGATGTTCCGCTCGATGAGGTCGGAGCCCGGCAGGCGGAGCGCACGGCCGAGCGGATAGCCCGCCAATGGGCGCCTGCGGCGGTATACTGCAGTCCGCTGTCCCGGGCGAGGGTAACCGCGGAGGAAATCGCGGCACCGTGTGCGGTGGCCGTCCAGGTTGACCGGATGCTTTCAGACATCGATTACGGCAGCTGGCAGGGCCTCACACCGGAAGAAGCCCGGCGGCGCTATCCGCGGCAGATGCGCCGGTGGCAATCAGGTTCGCGATGGGCGCGTCCCCCGGGCGGCGAGTCGCTTCGGGCGGTGCAGCGGCGCTGCCTCGAGGCGGTCCTGCATATCGCCTCCCGGCATCCCGAGGACGTGGTTGTCGCGGTGGCTCACACCGTCGTCAACCGGCTCGTTCTTCTCGGTGCCCTTGCGGTTGGATTGCGCCATTTTTGGCACATCGGGCAGGACCCGTGTGCCCTCAACGTTATCGAGATCGAAAAGCGTTCGTTCACGCTGCACTCCGTCAACGACACCTGTCACCTTACAGACCTTACTTCGCCCCGTCCTGAGGTGCTTCCCGGCGAACGAGGATCGTAGATAGGTCGGCTTCAGGAAGGCCTAACCCGCCGCCGCTCTACCGGGCAGCGGGTGCGAAGACCGCGCCAATCATTCGCGGAAAAGTGGCGAATCCAGACCGAGGTGTCAACGAGTGTCCGCACGGCCCTCACGTATGACCGCCGGATCGCATTCCCACGCCCGGCTCGAAGCGAACTGGTCAATCTCTGCGTAGGTTTTCAAACCGACATACTCGCGCAGCGGGACGTTTCGCGAGTCTCTAGAATAAGGCAGGCCGTTGGTGCGGCGACTCCAATCAGCTTGCTGCGTTTTGGTCATCCTTCCCTAGCTACCGCGGCTTATCCTAGAGTAATACCACCCATTCCGGCACCGCAGCCGCAAGCCGTGTATTGCTGGTGACGAGCCGGCAATCGAGGAGGCGTGCGAGCGTCACATACTCCGCAACGTAGGCCGAGATGGCATACGGCAGTGCGGAGCGCATGCATTCAAGAGGCTCAACCTCGCGGGCGCGGTCCCACTGTGAAGTCGCTTTGATCCTCAGGTGGATCGACTGTGGGAGAATAGTCCTGCTGAGCCTACGCCATTCCCGGGTTACATGCCCCGGCCGACCCTGGCCGGCCAAGCTGTGACAGCGGGATTCGAGAGCGAATGAAGAGCTATCTGTGCGCCCAGCCGCGAAATGACGATCCGAGGCGACTTCTTCTTCGCTGTCCGACAGTAATCCGTATGCGAGGTCTTCTGTGGCGGTGCCGATTGAATGCGAGACTCTCCAGCCGCCCGCCGCAGCACATCCGCGCCGCCGGGTACCGAGATCGGTCCGCGGTTGAGCAATCGTTCGAAGATTCCTATCCCCGACCGGCCCAGCGTGGCATTTCGAAACGTGGCGGTGTGGACCTGTTCGGGGTCAGGGAGCGACAAGAGATAGCCGGCTCATCGGACCTCGGCAAAGTATAGCGCCGGAGATCGCCGGATTGATTCCGATGCCGAGGACACCGCTCTGCGGACCAGGAGCCGAGGTTTCTGGAGGGTCGCTCTGAGTGTCTGAGTGCGCTCTACGGGACTTTCGAGTGCCACGGTCTCGTTCACGTAGCACTCGCAACGTGCCCGCGTTTCCAGGAGCTCGAGTCCTTGCCGGTCGTCCGATGCGGAGGAGAGTGAAAGCCGTGAGTCTACCCTCGGCTGCCCAGACCCCCACGCACTGCCAGGGGAGGGAACACACGCATGAATACCCTCCGGTGCAGCCGCGCAATCTCCCAGCCGGCTGTCATTCGGGGGCATTTCGTTTCAGCCATTCGCGTGCCCCTCTGACCCCTTTCCAGGCGGAGAATGCCAGGTTCTCGTAGACGATTGCCTCGCTCGTGTCGCCGGGGATGTATCGGCTCGGTATCGGCTCCCGTACGCGGTCGAGCAGATACGCGGGCACGTAAGGGTTGATCTGCAGCGCCTGCTCAAGTCGTGCTTGGGCCGCCTGCCGGTCCCCGCGAGCGTAGGCGGTGAGCACCCGATTCCATGCCGCAAAGCAGTCATCCTCACGGGCGCCGGAACGCAGAATCTCTTCGGCTTTATCGTGCCGGCCGTTCGAGATCAGCAAAGGCACATAGCAATCGGCTGCGCCGACCGTGTCGTGCGGATCCAGCTCAAGCAGCCATTCGTACTCGACAGACGCCTCCTCGTCGCGCCCGAGTTTCGCAAGCGTTTCCGCCCGCTGGAAGCGTAATCTCATGACATCGCGAAACTCATGGTCGCTCCACGGGGTCATCCCTTCCGGCATATTGGGAGCCCGTCCGGCCGACACGGACAGTCCGCGCTCGATGATTGCAAGCGCGGTTTCGGGCTCCTCGGCATGCGGCTGTGCCCAAACAACGTAGGCGCCCGGATCCTTCGGGCAGCGCTCGATCGCGCGCATGCAACAGCTTCCGACGTACCAGTCGCCGGCGTCGTCGACCTCAACGCCCATCTCGTGGGCCGCATTCATCCAGTGGACGGCAGCCTGCTCGGGGCTCATTACGCCGTGCGGCGGCGGTCCGGTATGCCAGCGGAGCACGCGATCGAACACGCGTGTTCGCTTCCAGCGGCCGAAGTGGTCGTGAAACTGCTCTCCAGTATCGACCGGTGGAGTGAAGGAAGCGCTCGGCGCAAATAATCCGAACGAAACACCAAAGCGCCTGAACATCTTGAGCGCGATCGCGTCGTTGAGCTCTTCCGGGATGTAACCGGCATCGGAGTGTACCGCGTACAGCAGTAGAGCGAAATCCTCCTCGTAGAGGAATTCGTGGTTAGAATCCCGCGCGGCAAAAAGCAGAAACGGAAGACCTTTGCCGATGGCACCACCGTCGTCGTAGCGGTCATAGGCGTCAAGCATCTGCGGTCTGCGAAGGCGACACTCAAGCAGCAACCGATAGATCTCGGAATAGCTCGATGTTTCCACCGCAGCACGACCGGCTTTTGTAAGACGGAGCTCGCCCTTTCGAACCGACAGTAGCCCCCCCGAACTGACAAAGCCGGCGAGTCCAGGACAGCATGACGCTGTCGGCTTCCCGGTTCACTCGGGTAGTCAGCGACTCGGCATCGGCGAACGCACCCGCCATCAAGGCCTTCACCATGGCTCTCGGCAAATAACCCTTGGTGGTCAACTCAACCGGCTCCTCGTCATAAACGGAGCTGAGAACAGCATCGGCATAACGCAGCATGGGAACAGAAGCAAGGTCGGCTGCAGTGAGGTCCGGTACCACCTCAACGATCTCACGCCAGGAAGCCGGGTCACCGGAGTCAAGCATGTCCATCTGAAGGTCGGACAGCCCAAAGTTGAACAGCATGAGGTTCGGGTAGCGGCTGTGAGAGAACCGCGCCCGCAAAGCGCTCAAACTCATGGTATTCAAGCTACTGGAGCTGCGATTTTCCGAAAACTGGGCTGTTGAGCGCAGGACACGCCGATGCCCCGCGCTTTCCAACCGGACGTTCCGCAGTTCAGTCCACCGGGACAATCGCATCCAAGACTTCAAGAATCTTAAGATAGTATTGCTCGGCTCCTTCAGGTGTGGGGTGCCCCGTGGAGGCACGCTCACAAAGCCAGACATTGGTACGGTCCTCATTGAGGGCACACTCAGCCACTCGCGGCACCGCAATTACGTCGTTATCCATCGGATTTAGAGATGGAATTCCAATGCCGAACAACATAGAATCGGACGCGAAGGCCGCATTCTGATCGTTGTACCCAGGATCAACGAACGTGATGTGATCGGCATTCAAACCGTTTTCGTTCTTGACCTCCTCGATGGCCAGGCGGATGCCTGCATGTGCGCGGTCGGCGAATATTGCACAGTGCTTGATAATCTCTCTGCGAACGCGTCGATTAATGACGTGTCCTCCGACCGCGCCGGCAATGCCCGCAACCTTGAACCCGATAGCGGTAAGCAGATAGTCGATCGCGCCGAGGTCGGTGTCGTCCGAGATAATCTTGAAGTATCCTGTGTATATGATCTTGGCATTGGGGAACCGTGTCACCATCTCCTGCAGCATTTGCTTAGCCCCCCGGTAGCAGTGAAAATCGATGCTGTTGTTGAGGTCTTCGTCCTTCGTTAAGGGGTGCAGAATCTGACTGATGGATACATCATTAATACCGCCGTCGGTCAAAATGAGGTCGATGGTTTCGTCGGAGGACTGTCCGTCGAGTTGGATCTCCATCTGTTGCAGGATGGTTGGATACGAAGTGGGAATCTCTCCGTGCAGCGGCGGTAGATTAGGATTGTCCATTACCATATCGCCGGCGCTGCTTTGCTCCATATCGTAGCCGATAGTGGCACCCGAATGCGCATGCATTTCGGGGTAGATACCCTTTTGACTCTTGCGCTCGCGAAGCTCTTCGAGCAGCAGATTGCGAAACTTCTCGTGCTCCTGTAGCCCTTGTCCCCAAACGATGCTGTCGCCCAGAATGAGGACTCGGAACGTATCGAGTGTAAGCGGAAACTCATTACTCGCGAAGCCGGGTTCGTTCGCAATAAGCTGCAGGCTTACTTCCTCGCCATGCGCATTGGGAAACTCGTCGTCTTCAAAGGGTCGTATGAGGTCTGCTTTCAATTCACCTTCAGAAACGAACTCAATCCCGGGGCTTGGACGACCGTTGACCATCAGGATCAGATCCGGCGAGAATCCGGTTCCGTTGATCGAAATCGGTTTCGAGGGAACAAAACGCGAGGGTGTGTTACCCCCTTGGGTCACCGTATGAATCTCCGGGAGTACTTTTAACGTAATGACGTTGGTTTCTTCGCGACCGTTGTCATAGGTGCCTACGACGTCAACCGTGCCTCCTTCTACCGCGGGCACGGTCACGGAAACGCGCTCGGCCGTCGTGGAACTGGGCGTAACCTCCACATCGTTGAACCTCACCTTGAGGCTAGACGGCAGGTTCCGCCCATTGATGCTGATCGAATCTCCTACCTTAGCTTGGTACTTACTAAACCCGGTAATGATTGGGGAGTTGAGTTGAATACGGATGCTGTCTTCGTCCACCGCCACGAATCTGACATTTCCGTTTTCAAAACGGGTTCCGGTCTCGCCGTCGTCACCCCGACGGCCAGGATTTCCAGTGCGGCCATTGCGCCCAGCTGTTCTACCTGCGGTTGCTCCACAAGAGGTCTTTCCCAGGATTCCCGTGCTCGCAGAACTGCCGAGAGCACCTCCGGAACCGCCGCGACCACCAGGTCCGCCGGAACCGCCGCGACCCGCCCTTCCAGGGTCCAGTGATACGTTGAACCCCCCGCTCAGCGCTTGTCGTGCATCATCGGTAAGGTAAAAGGTGACCTGACCACCGTCTCCGCCGTCTCCGCCGTCTCCGCCGTCGCCACCGTCACCTCCATGTCCGCCGTTACCTCCGCTCCCGGAGTGACGTTCACAGCGAGCAAAGAGCTTGCTTCCCGCGACCGCCGCAGATCCCCGCGCACCATCCTGCCCATCCTGGCCCTGTTGGCCCTGTTGGCCATCTTGCCCATCCTGTCCGGAGAAATAGAAGCTGGGTGTATTGCCTTCAAGGTTCGCGGTAAAGAGTTCAAACGTGGGCGCACTAGTGCCGTCATGACCGCGGCGGCCATCCCGTCCGTCATCACCGTCATTGCCGCGAATGCGCTCGTTCTCCCGATTCGGAACCCTGTCTTGTCGCCTCTGTGTTCTCTGAGGAATGACTTCCGAGTTGTCGAAATCAAAATCCGGCATAGTATGCGTAAAGACAACATTGCGGCCTATTCGCAGGGTGTTGGCAATGATGATGAGCATCGACGTTTGAGGCGTGAACAGCACCGTCACATCGTCGTGTATAACGATCTCGTCAGCCGCCCACACCGCCTCATCCAATGGAGCTACCTGCTTGAAGTGAGCTGATTTCGGACGCCGAAACAGGTTGGGAAAATTGCGGCCAATAGGTGTTGGCCGGTAAGAACTGGCCCACAACGATTCAAGTCGAGTCCGTCGCTGCGACACCGAGCGGCCGGCTGCCGGTCTGTCGATCAACTCCACATTCTTGAACAAGTTCTGGGGCAACGTGAATGCGCCGGTAAGACCCGGCCTCAGCAAGCCTGTGGTAGGGACGATATTCTCCTTTATATCCAGTTTCCCTGTTTTGGACAGGTCATCGATACCGTGTTCCGCCAGAAGTGCTTTGATCTCGGAAACCTTGGATTGAAGAAACAAGTCTTGAACAACAAGTCCTTCAACATGTTTCACGACATGGACGTCTCGGATTCTTGGGTTCGTGACGATTCTGCTTGTTCGCAACTCACGAAGTGTTGGCACTGGATGTTCCTCCTAATAGGTTAACGAAGCCGAATTTAATTACGACCTCGATATGATACCACAGGATCCTGAATGGTGGGGAAAAACTTTTCCAAAACGGTAAAGAATATTGCGCTTGCGAGCACTTACCAGGGGGTGGGAAACCTATGTTCCGTGAAGCGCTACTTATTCGGTCGGAAACGAGCTCTTCACACGGATTCATCTATGTGCTGACGGCTCGGCGGGATTGGCGCCGCTGCCGCGCATGTTGACCAGCTTCTTCAGCAGATCGAACCAGAAACCGGACCCCTGCGCCACCGCGACGGCGGTGATTGCCCACCCCGCAAACGCAATGAGGCCGGCTACCGGGAGCGCCACCGACAACCTCTGCTGGTAGAACTGCGCCGGCCCGGCGCTCCGGTTTGACCATCCTACCGGCAGACCGTAGCCGGCTAAGCGCTCCTGAACCCGTGTCAAATGCTCATACTGAGGCAACTCCTCCCCGGCAATTACCACGGCGGCACTCTCGAGGCTGCTGCGAAGCGACGCGTTCTCCCACAGTTCGGAGGCGAGGCGCAGCGTGTCAACGTTGAGCGCTATGGCGATGACCATGCCGATTAGCACGCCGACAAGTTGCGCCCGCCGCTTGTACCACCCAGTGGCGCGCTGCATGGTGCCGTCGTACCATGACGCGATGCGGTCGCGAAGCTCTGCCACTTTCTGTTCAGTGCTCTCTTTCGTGGCTTCCGCCGACTGGATTGCACGCGCGAGAAATCGCTTTGCAGGCCCCGGATTGATTAGCTCGACGCCCTTGCGGAACGCCTCGAGCTCATCGAGCGACCAGCTCTCACCGTCCGGCTGTCCCGCGCTGACAAAGAGCTCGTAGAGCGCTTCGGCGAAGTCCTTGGGTGCAATGTAGGACGGGGGCCGTCCGGGGACACGCTGAAGCCGTCTTATGAGTGGTTGCTCCAGAAATGCTTTGACTGGGTTCCGGTTGAACCGATTGATCAGATCTTTCTCGAGCTCCGGAGGCCACCTCGCGAGAATGGCCTTCAATTGAAGTGGTGTCTCGCGTTCGCAGTCCAGTAGTCTCTCCAGCGCCTTCACCAAGGTCCTGGACCGCAGCTTGAGAAGCGCGGCAATCAGCTCCTGCAGCCACGCCGCAGCCAGTCCTAGCAGGCCGAAGACGAGAATCAGCCCCACGACGGTCTGTATTGCCGGTGAAGCAGTCATGAAACGCCTCCTTTGTGCTGTCCGCACACGAATACGGGCTACACTTCCCGCCGCAGCTCAACGTGCCGCGAGGAAACCCAACACTCCAGCTCGATACTGGCCCGGATGCGGTACCAGCCTTCGCGCTCTTCCAAAATCGTCACCGCCTGGTTGTACTGAAGCGGGTCTGCCACGGCGGTATGCCGCACCGATGGGCCCGAACGCACGTTGAGCCCGGGCGCTGTGACCCGCCCTGACTGCTCGGAAGCGAGCTCCGAGCCGTCCTGGTTGCGGTCGAGGTCTAACAGATGCTTCCTGAACTGCTCCATTGGAAAGGCGGGGCCGGGATCTATCTTTCTCCGTGGCGAGATGTCATCGTGGCCGAGAACATACTTGATAGGGTAGGTGACCAACAGCAGGCGACAGACCTCCAGCAGGCAGCCGATCTGTCCCTCGGTGAAGGCATGCCAGTAACCCGGTTCAGTCTGATGCTGGTGAGTGCCGAAGAAGGTCTCCTCTGCCTGGTAGCTCTTTCCGAACCATGCCAGGTAGCCGGATCCGGTCTTGACCAGCGGGCCGGCAGTATCCAGCTCAATGCCGATTGAGTACTGGTTAAACCCGGAGCGTTCGCTGCCGTCGGCGAACGTATAGCTGCTGCGACCGGCGTGCCACGCCACGGTGTCAAACGGCACCAGCTGAAAGATAAGCGGTGAGTTCCGGTCGATGACAAGGTGGGCGGACGCCTGTACGTTGCTGGAGTAGAAATAGTCAGCAGTCGCTTCGGCTGTGCTCCCGCCTGTGTAGTGGATGATAATGGTATCAGGCCCGGTAATCGCGCCGCCGCGCTTAGGACAGTCGACGTAGCGCGTGTCAACATCATCATCTGAAAGGATGTGGTTTTCGATTTTCATTGGGCTCCCTCGTGAGTCTTAGTTTTCCCGAACTACTACCAACACGCGACCTCAGCTTCATGCGTCTCCGATAATCCGACAATACTCTCGACGGAAGCAAACGCCGTTGAGACCTTTCGCAGCGCCCCGGCGAACAGGCGCTGAGAATCACCAGGCGGGCATTGCGCTTCATCACGAAAAACTCACCGGCACGGATCCTTTCGCGCCCCAACCTGAGTTAAGCATCAAAGGGTGTGCGCTCCGAGAAATCCCCATGGCACGCGCAGTGTATGATCCGATAACGATGCCAGCTCTGGGGGGCGACGGCTTTGTCATCAAGGCTACTCTCCTGCTGTGTGTGCCGCTGAACAACGCGCTCCCCCCCGTTCGAAGACTGTAGCTGAGCGAGATTCGATAGCTCCCAGACCACATCGTCCCAGGGCGAATCAGCAACCCCATCCCGTTCACACCCGACTATGAGTACCTCTCATTCAAACCGCGCAATAGCTCTTGAGCGGTGCGCGAGCCGGCTTACTCTATGTCGCCCGTAGTGGAAGTACTCCTCGGGGCGCCGGATCTTCAGGCCGAACGGGCCTCGATAGCGTTCACGATCAGCTTGGCTTCAGGCAGGCGGTCACAGCTTCTCCTGATCGGCGCAGCGGTCACGAGGTTTGTGCCGAGCCGGTTATCTCGGAGCTACGGTCCTGAGTCGACGGATCAAATATCTCTTCACCTAATGGCACAACAAAGACAGTGGCATCGATCGTCTTTCCGGAGATTTTCGTGAAGAGATACACTGCTTGATCTCGATTAAGCTGTAATTCAACAGTCCCGACGTCGGTATATGCACCGTATGCGTCCAGCACGAGGAACCGCTCTCCATCAGTTGTGAGGACCTTCACTCTGCGACCGTCGAACGGACTGCCGAACGGGACATTGGCACGACCGGGTGGGGGCTGGTGCCGGGTCTCACCCGGCACGCCGATTCTGACGACCTCTCCAATCCGCTGAAACGGAGGCATTGATCTGTCCGCCAGCATTCTGAGCTCGCGCACCAAAGGCTGCTCTTCCAATAATTCGGCGAAGTGTCTCGCGCGTCCCTCGTGATCGTCGTATTCGCGCGGAGGACTTGGGAAACTGGAGGCTAACTTCCGAGCCAATGAGGCGTCGCTAAAATGGTAGTAGCCCAACTCCGTGCGTAGCGAAACCTCGAATGCCTCCCAAGCTTGTGGCTCGGCGCGAATAGCCGTCAAGAGCTCGGATAACGTCGGGTTCCTGCTGACGGTGATCTGAGGTGCTCCTTCTCCGGGGAATCCGATCGTCATGTTCCCGATCCTGCCGGTTGCGAACAATGCAATAAGCACGATCACCACACATACCTGCAGACTCCAGCGGAGAATTCTCCACACCCTGTCAACTCTTTCCGTCGGCATCCTCGAGTCTCCACGAGCTGTTTGCAACAGCTGGCCGTCTTGCGCTCCGGCTCCCAGAATCACTTTCTTTTACCACGTGGACCGGAGGAAGACAACCGTGCGGATCGAGAGTTACCGGCCGGACCCGCGCCCCTGATACGTGATACTCGTCAAGGACCATCTTATTCCCTACCGCAAGCTGATCAGATCGGTAGCCCGACCGGTTAGTGACGAGCAGCAGCAGCGGCCGACGGTTCGCGCACGCAAGACGCACGGATGCCGGGCGCCGGAGAAGTCTTTCGGTTTTCTCGACTACACCATCGGCCGGTGTTACGCGCCGGAGACCGGTCGCGGAGAGAAACCATCGGGCTTGAGGTGCTTCCTCACCGGTTTTCTATCGACCGCCAAACTGCGTAAAATGCAGGCCACGAATCGATGCTGTCGTTGTTCGAAGTTGATCGATAGCCGCTCTATGCTCACGCTGCACCGCCGGCATCACGGTTCTCCAGCGAAAACCAACGGAACGCGCGACCTACCGGTGCCCGGCCTTACTTCCGCAGTTCGTGGATGATGTGTGCCGAACAGTGGATTCCGTTGTAGAAGCACTCGAGTGCGATGTTCTCGTTCGGCGCGTGGTTCGCTTCATCGGCGTTCGCGTACGGTACCATGATCGAGGGCACGCCCAGCCGTTTGGTCCAGACGTAGTCCGGCAGACTTCCTCCCATCGACGGCAATACAAAAGGGTGCCGGCCGAAAGCTTTCTCGACCGCTGCAATTACCGCCTGTGAGATCGGCAGTTCGGCCGAGGTGCGCGACGGAAGCATGTCTTCCTCCTGAGGGATCAGCTCAACGCGCGGGTTGTGTGTGCGGATATGCCGCTCGATCTTGGCGAAGATATCGTGCGGTTTCTGGTCGAGCACCAGGCGAACATCGAGTTTGGCCGAAGCGGCTCCCGGGATAATAGTCTTTGTGCCGGCTCCGCTATAGCCGCTCGAGAGGCCGTTGATCGTGAGCGTGGGGCGGAACATCAGATTGCGATAGAACTCGGTCTTCTCGAGATCGAGGCGCTCCACGCCGTATACCGCGGCGAGCGCGCTCGGATCGTAGGGCAGGCGGTCGAGCATCTCGAGCTCGTAGCGGCTCGGCGGCACTACGTCGTCGTAGAAGCCCTCGATCGTGACCTCACCGTCGGGGCTTCTCATTGTCCCTAGGAGCTCCACCAGCTCCCATGCCGCGTTCGGGATCACGCCGCCGCGGTTCCCGGAGTGATTGTCGCTCCCGGCTGTGCGAAGGCGCAGCTCCATGTTCATGATGCCGCGGACTCCGAACACAACCTGCGGAGCGCCGCTTTCGTGCATCGGACCGTCGGAGGTCAGTACCAGATCCGCGGCAAGCAACTCGCGGTTGCTTGTTACGAACTCGGTCAAGGACGGGCTTCCGGTCTCTTCCTCGCCTTCGAACAGGAACTTGACGTTGATCGGGACCGTGCCGGTGGTCTGCAGATAAGACCGGACCGCAAGAATGTGCGTCAGCAACTGGCCCTTGTTATCGCCCGCGCCGCGACCGTAGAGGCGCCCATTTCGAACGGTGGGTGTGAACGGCGGTGAGAGCCATGCCTCGAGCGGCTCAGGCGGCTGCACGTCGTAATGACCGTAGAACAACACCGTCGGCATACCCTCGGCCCCGGCCGCGACCTCCCCGAACACCACCGGGTTCCCTGCGGTTTCGTACACCCGTGCGTCAATACCGGCCTGTGTCACGATATCCTTAAGGTGCGAAGCGCATTCCTCGATGCCTTCACCCCGGGTGCTTATACTCGGCCGGCGAACGAGCTCGCATAAGGTCGCGAGATCCTGTGTACGGGTTGCGCGAATGTGTTGATGCACCGCTTCAATCGACATGAGCCCTCGCTGCGGCTCCATACTGACATGAGTTCTGTGGGAGATCAATACCGAAATCTGTTTCGGCAACCACCGGAAGCCGCCCGCGTTGGGGCTGGAGTATAACGGTGCCGCCCACCTCGCTGTTGCTCCCGTTGCTCCGCGAGGGGTGAACTCTGGCGCGCTCAGACTTGAAAAGAGATGAGAGCTACGTGTGCCGGGGACCCCCCGATTGGTTCAACCGTATTCTGCGGATAGCATCGAGCCAATGGAAACACCAACATTGACTCTTATAGCAGGACCTCCTGGATGTGGGGAATCGACTCTGGGGAATGCCATCGGGCGACGACTCAATGCTTGCATAATTGATCTCGACACTGTTTCTAGTGAGTTCATCCAACCACACTTAGAGGCATTCTTCCAATCGGAGTTCGGTCTCGTAAGGCTCGTCACGACTCCTCCTTCAGTACGGCCCGATCGTCTGTCGGTTACGCTCGCGGCATATGCCCGTAATTTCTTAGAAACCGTATTGCCCGATGAGCCTCTGACGATTGGTTTCGGTTGGGGGACCACGATGTATCAGGTGGCGCACGCACCCAGCCAAGTCGTACGTGCTCAATGGCGGATTGTGCCGGTCTCCGGCGGCAGCAGCAGAATCTCCGACAAGCATTCCAACATAAGCCACATCATTCACAGCTTCGCTGAGAGTTGTCGGGCACAAGCGAATCCGGTGTACCTGCCGTTTTGGGCTGAACACTTGGCCCTTGAAACAATCAAGCAGAGCGAAGAGTACACCCGTACGATGCAGCTGTGGCAGGCGGCTTTCATAAGGTCGAAAGCATTCTCGGTTTGCTCAGATTGGGGATAGTCGATGTCTTGATCGTTGACGTCACCACCGCGGAAACGGTCATGAATTATGTGTTACAAGGATAGAACGCGTTGCAGCTCAAGAGTGGCGCGGAGCAGTCGGGGGCGCTGCCCGGTACCGCCGTGCTAGTCGCTTTGCAGTTGGGCGTTGGATTGCGGGCCCAAGCCGGTGATGCGCCTGAAGGCTTTGTGCAATGCACTGCCATCACTATAGCCTACGCGCTGCGCAACTGTATCGATGCTGTAGCCGCCCTCAGCAAGTAAGCGTCTCGCCTGGTAGACTCGGGTGCGGGTTAGATGATCCTTAAACGTTCCTCCATCGACCCGGTTGAAAAGCTTGGATAAGTACGGTGCACTGACCCCAACTTCAGACGCCACCGACTCAAGCGTGAGAGCCCTATGATAGTTTGACGCGATATGCTCTTTTGCAAGTCGAACGGTTCGATGGGAGGGAGGCTCCGAAAGACCTTGGAGGCGTTCTACTGCGGTGAACGCACACTGCAGGCACGCCTCGGTAACCGCTTCGAAACTTGGGTGTTCCGTAGCGCGTTCGAATGGTGTGAGATCGATCACTGTAGCATGAGAACCGAGCTGCTCGTATACGTAATGCTGAACGGTGCCGAAAACTGTTCGCATATAGTGTGCTGCATGCAGTTCCATCTCGTATGATGTGGTTTCCGGATCAGTGTCTACCAACCATTGTTCAAGTAAAGCATGAATGGTCTTGGTCGCTATATCAAGTCTGCAGTCGAGGAGGGCTTCTCGAAGGTTTTTCTCCATGCGGAAATAGCCCTTCTCCCGTGGCGCTTCCCGGGCTTTAGGCACGAATCGGATGCATGCTTCAAAGGCCTCGAAAAGACTCTCGATATCGCCGAACGTGCCTCCGACAAACGGGTGATGCGGTTCGTTTGTCAACCGTATGAGGAATCTCGCCCCTGTTTCGGCGCCGGTCTCGGCGCTCTCGAAAAGCTCGCCAATCGCGCGCTCACTGAAAGCAATGCACACAACAGAGTGTCCAACTGCTTTGGTGAGCATTCGTTCGCTCTGTGTCCAGACTCGACGTCGTAATGCTTTCGTGATTCTGTCGTCCAGGCCGGTTGCGCCTTCTCCATATACGGAAAAGCACACCCCTCTTATCAAAGGCAAGTCCAAAAGAAGACGGTATCGCTCGATCGTTGTTGCGGAACCCGAACGCGGGAGCAATACGTCACGAAAAAACTGATCCTCGGCGATTGAGCTGAAGCGCCCGGCTAACTTGCCAACCGTTACCGGATCCTGCGAGTGAATCAAACTCCGCTGTTCTAGAGCAACACACGACTGGTGGAGCAGATTGAGCAGCCGAGTGCTATCCACCGGTTTGAGCAGGTATTGAGCTGCACGTACCTCGAGAGCCCAGCGTGCGTAATCGAACGACTTGTGTGCAGTAAGGACGATAATCTCGCCTTCCCACCCGTCGTCGCGCATTCGGCCGGCCAGCTCCAGGCCATTCACGCCTGGAATTTGAATATCTAGCAAGAGTATATCGGGTTGCAGTTCACCTACAAGCCGATATGCGGAGTGGCCGTCTGCAGCGGAGCCTAACAGAGTGATTCGGTTGTCTTCATCGGAGCGTACGATCGAGCAGAGAGCATCTCGCTCCCAAGACTCGTCTTCCACCACCAATACGCCCCAGCCATTATTTGCGCTCACGATTGATCCGCCTCGTCGATCGGTGGAATCAGAACTTCAGCACGAGTTCCTGAAGGAGTCCGGTTCCTGATTGAGAACCGAAAATCCCCGTCATAACAGAATTGACCACGCTCCAAAATGTTCCTGAGACCGATTCGTTGGCGGCTCTTTGGACCCTCGGATGTCGGGATATCATTCGAAGATTCCCAGCAACCCAACCCCACACCGTCGTCATTCACAGTGATCAGGAGATACTCCTCGGGTGTTTGCTCTGCCAAAATCGTAATTCTTCCTGAACCCGAGCCGCCGGCGAACCCGTGTTCTATACTGTTTTCAATCATCGGTTGAATAGTCAGGGGTGGGACGAAATATCGATCTGTTTCTACGTTGTTCTCAAGAAAAAACGTAATGCGATCCTGGTGACGTAAGCTCTGAATCTCCACATATGCGGCCACCGCGTCCCACTCATCCTCAAACGGAACGAGCAAGCGTTCGGTGTCGAGGCTGTAGCGAAGAATCTGTGACAACCGTTCGATGGCACCGGCAGCAACTGTGCCGGCATCTTTTTCAGCCATGCGACGGATTAATCCCAACGTATTGAAGAGAAAATGTGGATTAATCTGCATCTGCAGCATCTGCAATCTTGTTTTGTGAAGAAACTTCTCCTTCTCGAGGCGTGCGGCCTTTTCCCGTTGCAGGCGTGCCTCTAGTTCGATGCCGTACAGTACTGCCTGTGTAGCCCTTGTCGCTTCTTTTTCGGTTCTTTCAATCGATGCGAGGATCGGCATCAACTCGGAGTAGTGGGGATACGGAGCCCGCTTCGAACTGTCGGCGCCTATATACGGTAATACCACTTCATCGTTCTCATCTGATTGCGGTGAGCTGGAGTTCGCCGGTTCATCCCCAGCGCGGTTTTTTGATGGCTCAAGATGCTCAAGATGCTCACGATTCCGTACGGGTGCCGCATCCGTGGATGCCCCGTAGCGGCCGGCAGATAAGATGGCTTGTCGTGCGAGCGCACCCATCTCGTCCAGATCGACTACGAGGCGACCGAATACGCGAACTCCCAGTACCAGCATAACCAAGAGCAGTGTAGCGAATCCGGTCAAAAACCCGAAATAGACGGTACTGTACGTCTCCAGAAAATCCGTGCTCCACAGCTCCCAGTACTCCGTCACGCGATCATTGAGTTCGCCGGTTTCAACTACCAACTGCCGAAGCGCTCGAACCAGCAGTGTTGCGTTCCTGCTTGCATCGTCGGTTCCGGAGACCAGGTCGGGGGCTTCACTCAGTTCCGCTTCTATCTCGGACAATAAATCCACCGAGTATCTCACGAGCCCATCGATGATTCTCAGTCGCTGGCCGCAATCGTACTCTCCTATGCATTGAAGTTCCACTGCTTGTACTTCTTCGGAGATTCGGTTGAGCGTGGAGCGCGTCAGCCGGAAATTCGATTCTTCGGCTAAGAGCGTGTCGTGGTCGACCGAGGCGGTCAGGGTTGCCGAATGCGTGCGGATCTGACTCAACTGGCTAGAGGTGCGCACGACATGCCTATAATGAGTCACGAGTTCTCTAGAAATGAAAACCGAGATCGCCAGTGTTAACAGGACAAGAACGATCACGACAACAAAGCTGATGATCCCACGCTGTGTTGTTCGACGAACGCTTGGAAACGCTTCCGGACTTGCAGATCGTTGCGCCATATCTCTGTTCACGTGCTTATCGACGTCTTCCTCAACAAAGAACTATCGGTATCTCAAGAAAAACTCAATGAACTCATCACGAGTATCGAGCATCTCGTCCACACTTGGTTCCCATAGCGTTTCGAATGCATCGAGAGTTAGCTCGGCCATTGGGCCGGTTGGTGTCACTTGCTGGTTCACCGGGAAGTCAGCACCCCACCATGCATCACCACCCTCTTGTGACATCAGGTAGCGAATAACGACTTTTGCTTGATTCGGTGCATCCGTCATGCTCACGATACCGATCAAACGAAGCGTCAGAACAGTCGGATTGACTTCTGTATCGATAGCAAAGTCGTAGACGCCTTCAAGCACCTGGCGGTACAGGGATTGTGTTGAGATGGCGACCATCGGTGCCGATCCTTCGGTAACTGTTTCAGCGACGTCATGCACGTTTGGGACGATTATCGGGTCGTTGGCCAACAACCGCTTGAGAAACTCAAGACCGGCGCTATTGGATCCGAACTCGGGCGGCTCGTTGAAATACTCTTCGTACGCCGCAACCATTTCCCGTTCTCGATCGATCAAAGCGGTGAATACGGCCAGAAGGGTTCCTGACTCCAACGGGTCACGCATCACCACGCGACCGCGCCACTTCTCGCTCGTAAGCTCCCAAATGTTTTCGTAAGGAACACTCTCGGAGCCGTCTGAGGTAGTGTAGTACCACGTTCCGACGCTGTAGCGGTGACGTAACAACGGCTCAGCCTCGTGTTCTTCAATATATGGCTCGAGCTCCCGAGGTACGTACCGAGTTACCGCGTTCTGAGACAGTAGTTGCTGCTTGACCATAGCGGGGTTGCCGACAAATACCACTCCCGCTTCCTGGATGCCGGCGTCCCATTCGCGACGAACACGTTCTATGAGCTCGTTCGTACTGAACGTCATTGTTCGCACCCTCAGCCCAGTCTTCTCGTTAAGTTGCTCGATTGCTTCCACCGCCCTTGTGGTTGCAGAATAGACCTTTAGGGGTGGTTCCGTAAGCGCTTCGCTGAGAATGGCGTTCCAGTCTTCCTCTTGCGGTTGATACGGGCCGAGCTCAGCCTCCCTAAGCCAGTCGTGATACGCATTATTTTTTGGTGAGCCGTTTGTGTCTTCGTCCGTAATCCGGCTGCCGGGCGAGCACGAAAGCAGTAACAACGCAGGTGCAAACAGTAAGGCTGCAACAACGGAGCAAAGATGGGTGCCCTTCTTTTGCGCGAACTCCTCAGACATGATGGTTTCTCAACTCGACTTTCGTTGGAATGATTACATAAACAGACCGTGATGACAATAGATCTTGGTACGCATGAGCTGATGGTGGCGGCTCGCGCTGCTGCTTGGTAGAACTGCAGCTGAACTTGTATGGACGTAATTGGACAACTGAGGACATAGCGGCGGTTGCTCACGCATGTAATGATTTTTTGCGAGGGCCGGATCGGATAGTTCGGTCGCAAAGCTTTAAGGAGGCAAGAGCATGAGATTGTTTTCGCGTTTACTTATTTCACTGCTGGCACTAGGGTTGGTGACTAGCGGAGTTTGGGCCGGCGGGGCAGCCGAACCGGACGATGTGGACCGTCTGGACGATTGGAAGCGTCAAGCCGAAGTCGGTCCGTATCAACCGGAGGAAGAGGACTGGGACGCAATACTTGAGGCCGCACGAGAAGAACCGCCGGCTACCATCTACTCGAACACGAGCCGGGCTTTTGATCCAATCGATGACTTCAACGAGATGTACGGCCTGGAAGTCGAAGTGCTCAACATGAGTAACTCCGAGATCATTGAACGACTCCAACGCGAGTTCGACGCCGGGATATACAACGCTGACGTAATCCTGGGTGGTGCCACACCTGTCTACTACGCTCAGCTGATGCATGAGCGTGACGCGATAGTTCATTACGCTCCACGCGAGCTGGAAGCGCGTCTGGAAGAGCGTGACCTCACTCCTACCCTTATTCATCGGTGGAGCGTGGGGACCTGGTATTACTCTACCGGAGACGAGAATGACGATTCGGTGCCGTACGAGAACGTATGGGAGCTAACTACCGAAGACTGGCGTAATCGGGTGGTATGGCGGAGTCCGCTTGATTCCTCAACCGTTGCCGACATCATGGTGGCCTTTGTCACCAATGCCGAGCTGATGGAGGAACTATACGAAGACTATTTCGGAGAGCCTATCGAGCTGCAGACTGAGAACGCCGGCTATGAGTGGATTCTCAGAATGCTCGAGAATGATGCTCGCGTTGTGCCTAGTCATACTGATGTAGCGGAAGCGATTACCGCTGCGCAAGAGCGTGGCGAGCGCATGGTCGGCATGGGCACACAGTCGGTCTACCGTAACGTGTTGGAAGGGCAGTATGACTTCCATCTCGATACCGAGGTTGCCCCGACGGTGACGTCTTCGCGGCCGATCTCCATGGGCGCTTTCAGTGAGAGCCCCAACCAAGCGAAGCTGGTGATTCGCTATCTCACTTCTCAAGAAGGCGGAGACCCGTGGTGGGGCGCAGATTTCCCGGTTGATCCGGAAGTAGAATCGACAGGTCCGCTGGCTGAGCTCACGCTTGATGACTTCAACATTCTGCTGGATACAGCCTTGGAGGCGGCGCTCGGTACGACCGATGAGGTGATCGACTTCTGGCAGTTGCATGAATGATACTGTTGGCTCGCCGTTAGGCGTGAAGAGCACATGCCTGTGTCTCTTCAAAGAAAGACTGATCAGTACCCCGCTGCGTAGTAGCAGCGGGGTGCCTGGCATCTGAGCCGTATATTTCTGAGAAACGGAAACAACATGAATACCATGATCGTGAAGTTAGGGCGCAAGACGCGAACTTTCCTCAGTAATCCCGGCGCCGTAATAGCTTGGCTGTGCATTCTCGTTTTCGGTTACCTGATACTCGTGCCGGTCGGTGAGATGATAATCTCGAGCTTCCAAGTACAAACCGGGGAGACCTTACGTGTGGGCGCGGATGCAGCCGGCGAAGCGACGCTCTATTACTGGGAACGGATGTTCGCAAGCGGTCGTGCCAGTATGCAGCTACTGTATGGGCCGCTTGTTAACACGCTTGTTGTCAGTGGCTCCTTTACCGTTATTGCGATGGCGTTAGGTATCTCGCTCGCGTGGCTAATGGTCAAAACGGACATGGCATACAAACGGATTATCGGCTTCTGCGCGATACTGCCGTACATCATGCCGTCTTGGACATTGGCGCTAGCGTGGACGACGGTATTCGGAAGCACCGAAATTGGCGTTGGACATCCGGGTTTTTTCCAAAGCGTTGCAGGTGTCCCGCCACCAGCCTGGTTGGCGTACGGCCCTATCCCGATGATCTGCGTTCTCGCGGTGAACTACTTTGCCTATAGCTACATTTTAACCTCAGCGGCGCTAGGAACGGTTGATGCTTCTCTGGAAGAGGCCGCAATTCTCCATGGAGTGCAGGGCGGCACTTTGCTTCGGAAAGTCACTCTACCGATTCTACTGCCTGCAATAGGTTCGGCGTTTATCCTTACGTTTGCAGACGGGATCGGAACGTTCGGTGTTCCGCGGATTCTCGGGATACCGGTTGGGTATCGCGTGCTCGCCACGTCGTTGTATAGAGCGGCCAATATCGGTCGGTTTGGCGACGTGTTCGTCCTCACGATAGTGCTTATCGTGTTGTCCGGTGCGGTTATACTCCTAAATAGCCGTCTTCTCGGTCGAAGACGACAGTTTACTACCGTGGGAGGAAAAGGGGTTTCTAAGCGAACCGTAAGTCTTGGAGCGAAGCGAAAACCGATCGGTGCGATCGTCGCGCTAATATTCGGCTCCTTCGCGGCCTTTCCGGTGTTTTTTCTCGTGGTTCAGAGTCTTCAGGCACGCCTAGGAGATTTCTCATTATCGAACCTGACGCTGATGTACTGGATCGGTGAAGGTCGAGAGGGATTTCGCGGCGTGCTCGTGGAGCCCCGAATCCTCTCGGCCGCCTGGAATACGCTGCGGCTCGGCCTGATCGTGGGGTTCGGAACAGCTTTTGTCGGTATGCTCATAGGATACGCCGTAACCAAAACGCGTGGACGACCGATCTCAAAGTTCGTAGAGCTTATTTCGTTTATTCCGTTCGTTATCCCGGGAATCGCATTCGGATCGATATACCTCACAATGTTCGCGCAACCACGAGGACCTATCCCAGCGCTTTATGGAACGTTCGCGATTCTGGTGGTTGCATGTATGGTAAACCGGCTCCCGTTCGCAGGGCGGATGGGGATATCCTCGATGATGCAGGTTGGGGCGAGTTTAGAAGAGAGTGCGGAGATGCACGGGGCGAGCTTCGGTAGACGCCTTCGCCGGATTCTGTTGCCGCTCACGAAACGTGGATACATCGGCGGGTTCATCCTGACCTTTGTCTCTACGGTAAAGGATCTGAACCTCGTGATTCTTTTGGTCACACCACGGACCATGCTTCTCGCGCCGCTAACGATCGGTTATCTCGATCTCGGGCTTCGCCAGTTCGCTGATGCGATCGGTGTCATCATCGTAGTGATGGTTATCACCTGTACGTTAATCGCTCAATGGATTACCAAGACAAACCCCTTGCAAGGGTTTGGTTAGTCGCCGAATCAATATACCAACGGAATACCAACGGAGGATAAGCGAAGATATGGCGCACATTGTACTCGAAAATGTAACCAAGAGGTTCGGGTCGACGACGGCGGTTAATGATCTGAGTCTTGCGGTTGAAGATGGAGACTTTTTCAGTTTACTCGGGCCATCGGGGTGTGGCAAAACAACGACAATGCGTATGATCGCCGGCCTTGTTATGCCGGACGAGGGGCGGATCACCCTTGGCGATCAAGTGGTGTTTGACTCCGAAGCAAGTATATTTGTTCCACCGTCGCAGCGCAAGATCGGCATGGTATTCCAGGACTACGCATTGTGGCCTCATATGACGGTCGAGCAGAACATTGTGTTCGGGCTGCAGTCCCGCAAAGTCCAGAAGGACGACCAGGAGCGCAGACTCAGCCATGTGCTTGAGCGGTTGCAGATCGATCAGCTGGCGGATCGGTACCCAAACGAATTGTCGGGTGGCCAACAGCAAAGGGTCGCGCTGGCGCGTGAGCTGGTTACCGACGCCCGCATTCTTCTCATGGATGAGCCGCTCTCAAACCTTGACGCTAAACTGCGCCTCGAGATGCGAGTAGAACTCAAGCAGATCCATGAAGAAACCTCAAAGAGCATCATTTACGTTACTCATGATCAAATGGAGGCGCTCACGCTGTCTTCGAAAACCGGAGTCATGAAGGACGGCGAAATACGTCAAAACGAGCATCCAGCCCAAGTCTTCGACAGACCGGCAGACTTGTTTGTTGCGCGCTTCATTGGACAGACCCCGATTAACGAGTTTTCGATGCGCTTCTCTCGGATCGGTTTAGAGCGGCCGGAGTTTGCGCTGCCCGTACCGCCTGGACTGGAGCCCTCCGCTAGTGATGAGCTGGATGTCATAGTTGCTGCTCGCCCAGAAGAACTGAGCATCGTAGAACAGCAAGATGAATGGTCTGTCAAGGGCGAGGGGGTATCGGTCTTGCCGATGGGGTACGACTCATTAGTGCGGGTGCACGTTGCCAACGGTGACGAGTATGTACCGTTGACGGTCCTGACCGAACGCTCGATAGCTGACAGAACAAAGGAAGCTACGGTATACGTGCGGTTTAATCCCGAGTTCTTACACGTGTTTGAATCTGGGTCGGAGAAGCGAATCACCGGCATGCGCGAACACTCCGGAGCAGAGGTTGCGTATGGCCGAATCTAGAGAAAGGGTGAGTCACGGCGCAACGACGTATAGGTGTGTTGCCTCGACTGCCGATAAGACTGTTCTTCTGTTGGATATGTTCGGAGTGATCATTACTGAGGGACATCTTGTATCAAATCGACTGTCGAAACTATTTCCAGATGTGAGTCTCACGGAACAGCGTGAAGCGTACTACGCGTATGAGAAGGATGAGATCAGCCGGTCGGAGTTCTGGGCGCGTATTGGAGGTGTTGGGTCGGTAAAGGAGCATGAACGGCTGTTCTTCAGCGGCCTTAAGATCGACGAGGGCTTTTACGAAGTAGTGGAGTTCGTTGCATCAGTCCTTCGTTTGGCCGTGCTGTCCAACATGCCGAGCGACTGGAAGGAACCGATCCTGGATATGGGAATCGGGCCCTATCTGGAAGAATGCTTTGTTAGTGGTGATGAGCGCTTAGCTAAACCACGCCCGGAGTTCTTCCGGATTGCCTGCGCACGTTTGAACGTTGACCCTGAGCGAGTGGTGTTCGTTGATGATAACCACGAGAATCTCGCAATAGCGCATGAACTCGGCATGACAACAGTTTGGGTTGACCGCGCCAACGTCGGATCGGCGACAGTTGGCTCAGAGGCGGACTATCGCGTCGAACACCTTGGACAGATGCGACCGGTGCTGGAGAGTATTCTAGATACCGTTCGTTCATAGTTAAGACGGGGTAGACCCGCGTGACTTCTGCTGCGGCGTACGGCTCACAGAAGCAGCACTCACCCGGTTTTGGTGAGCCGTCAGGACAGATACGTTCAACCGGCGCATCGCATCCCCAATCGGCATAACTCTCTGAGGGCCCTCCTCCATGAAGGTGGATCGGAGCGTCAAGTGAAACCAGGCAGGAGCGATGGTATCCCGGTCTATCGCCACGAGTCGCCGTTCCGGCTCCCATTCAATAGGTCAATTATCAACTGCTGAGACATCAAAGGATCCCGTGATGCAATTGCCTCGGAAAACCGGTGCTCGCCGACGCGGTCTATGAAGGTGTTGGCCGCGAGGAACGTATCAATGTTTGCCTGACACTCATCGATCGCGTTGTTCCGCTCTGGAAAGGTGTCGAAGTATACAAGACCGTCATAGTCGATTTTGCGCAAGTAGTACACAAACTCAATGAACCGAGTGAGATGTACGGAGCCAGCAATCATTCCATCATCGTTGTGTTGATAGCCATCATTGAGGTGCACACCGAACAACGCACCGTCCGAATGTGCTAGCGCGAGAGACGCAGTTGGATTCTCCTTTTTCATTAGCATGTGACAGTAGTCGAGTGTAACCCCAACATTCGGTAGACCGATGTGCTTAATTGCGGTAAGGACCAGCCCGAGATCGGCGAACACACTGAAAGCTCGCGGCTGATACGGCTTGTATTCTATAGAGATGTTCAATGAGGGGAACTCTTGGGCGATTGACCGTAGCCCCGAGATCGAAGCCGACCACAACTCTTCGTAATCGGCCTGGAAAGGATAGTCGGTGCCGTCGTGGGCAGACCAGAACGTCAGTGTTAAGCCCCCTAGCGCCTGACAGTGCTCGGCAGCCTTATGCACCAGATCTATAGCCTGCCGCCGCGTATCGATGTCAGGATGCGTGAGGTCCCCGTGTAAAAAACGGTGTTCGTCAAAGCGTAGCGCCACGCCGTTACAGTTCAAGCCGGTATCATGAAGCGTAGCTTCTATGTCGGCGATGCTATGACCGGAGAAATGCTGCGGGTAGTTCAGTTCGACGTCGGTAAGGCCGTTTACCCGTGCCGCATCACGGAGTAGCCCAAGTAGGGCGTTATCACTACTTGCATTTGATGGATCCGAAGTTGTTTCACAGTGCTTGAAGGAGTTCAGGCGAGCTCCAAATCTCCATTTCCTGTTCAATGTATCCTCTCCTCGTTTCGGTTCCTAGCCAGCGAAACTTTTCGTGATTACCGAAACCTACCGATACTAGGTTCCCTCCGCTGACCGGGAGGTTTTTCGCCTCTTCGGGCAACCAAAAAAGGCGCCCCGTTGCGGCAAAAACGGAAGCGCCGGTGCCAACTGTGAAATTACCACAGTTATCGACTGCAACCTATCCGATTTCGTCCATTAGTTCCACCTCAATTGCCTTGAAGCACCATGCCTGTGGTGTGAAACAGTCAAACCCGGGTATATCAACGGTTATGTTAATCGCAACTGCCGTGACCGCGAGAGTCGGGAAAACACCAGCATCATTATTCCAATGATCTTCTGTTCGTGAACTCAAGAGCAGGGAAAGCAATACACAAAGCGATTGTTGCCTGAGTTTCTCATTCTCCGCAGCGTAATCCGACTCGATTACCTGTTTGAGGCCGCAGAGCTCTCGGCAGAGGACCGCATCACTGAACGGGTGTGCGAGATCCTCGGCTCCATTGATCCTCGAACAGCCCGCAATCCTGAATAATGCAATCGCAAGCGTCTCAGACCGATTGATCTACCGCTTTCTCGCCGAGCAGGGGCTTACGCAGAAGCAGCGTGCCGCCAAGGCCAATGATCCCGCACGGCGATCGTATCGGCCCAGTTTGAAGCGGCCGCCTCGATGGAACTCGTGCAGGGTGACGCCCGTGACGGCGTCTGGCTTCCCGACCCCGACAAGCCTGAGAAGGCCAAAAAGACCTACCGCTTCGGCTGGGTCGACAACTACTCACGCAAGATTCTCGTCGCCCGCTACTACTGGGATGAGAAGCTTCCCCGCATTGAGGACTCGTTTAAGACGATGGTCTTACGCTGGGGCATCCCCAAAAAGGCGTACCTCGATTATGCCGAAGAAAAACGAATGCCGAAGCTGGAGTGCGTCTCTATGACGGGCAGGGAGTTAGCGCTGAGAACACTGAATTCACTTTTGCTGAGCGCCATGCGCTCCACGGCTTCCCGTGGCTTCTTTTCGCTCGCACGTTCCCAAGGGACGCAGCACTGCCCCCTGCAGCACAGCCCCCTGCTCGGGCTCATGAGGAAGACACGGACGGTGAGACGCTTAAATCGAGCCGAGCCGCCAGGTCTCGCAGACGGGGGTCGAGGGACAGAAGTGTTGCTCCGTTTCGACGCGCTACCACCAAGTACAAGGCATCGTAGACGGGGTGTTGGTGCCGAACGCTGAGGACGAACGCTTCCTGGAGCAATTCGGTAGATGGAAGGAACTCGTCCACTGGATGAACTGCATCAATCAAGGTTTCGGTAGAGTCAAAGGGCTCCCGGCCGCCCGAACGTATTTCCACAACGCATTTGTGACTTCGGAGACATACAGGTCAGGCGCAACGATCAGATCCGCGGAGCGTAGACCTCCGTGACGGCACGCGCATACGTACGGTGTACCACCACTTCAACTGCCGCGCTCGCGTCCGGGACCGCGGTCACCGCTCCCGATCCTCGCGAATAACGGCGTCTGAGGACGGAAACTCCGGTATATCTTCAAGCTTTCTCTGTTGTATGCGAGTCAGGGCAGCCTCGCGCCTGGCCGTCGGTGACTCCGGTTGCTCAAGGGCCCTGCGAAGAAGGACAATCGTTTCCTGGGCGACGCTTCGGTGTTCCTCTTTCGCCCGTTGCTGGAGGCGATAGTATACGTCTTCCGGAAGATCTCGAACCTGTAGTGTCGGCATGTTTGGGTCCTCTGCATGCAAATGGACAGCCTCGAGCTTGTTGCCGGGGATAACGGTAGCTATATCATCCAGGTCGATGGTAAGGTAGTGTTTCCCAAGAAAACGGTAGGTCACTCGCCCGATACGAGAGACCGGATAATCGGACAGCTGCCCGTCGCCTCGTTTCGCTCGGAAGCTCTCACAGTCGACCGCGCCGTCCATTCCCGCTGGGGCAGAATCGAGTTTCGCCGATTTCTGCTTCTTGCTTGACATATTATTGTAGATGCAATCTTCTTTTATGTACTTGAGTAAGTCAATCGGCTTACTCGAATACTGAACCGGTATGAGGTTGGCCATGCCTGTGAGCACGTACCGAAGAGATCTACTCCGTTCCCACCCGCAGGGCCCGGCCTGCGGCAGTTGCCTTGTTCCGCGTTTCCGACAAGACAACGAACGGTGGTGGTGTTCGCCACTAAACCAACGGAGGAATGATTATGAGTACGACAAGGAAAAGACCGGTTATCATCGCAGCCGTCACCGCTGGTGCGCTTGCGACAGTAATCGCGGTAGCCGGTGCATCTGTTGGACGGCGGGATCGTCGCCTGGGAACAGGCCGGTCGTGATCTCTCGGACGAGATCGTCGCTCCCGCGCGCGGGCAGTTCGAGATTGATCTCAGGCCGGAGCTTCTGGCCGCCCGGCAGTACATTCGCGAGAACCTGGATAATGAGGATGTGCTGGTGCTCGACGCGCGATCGCCTGCCGAGTTCAGCGGTGAGGACGTTCGTGCCGACCGCGGCGGTCACGAAGGAGCGGTTGCCACGCTCTGCCAGGCCGGCTTCAGAGCAGCCCACAGTTACGTCGCACTTCGCATCATCGGCTACGAGGATGCCCGAATGTACGACGGCTCCTGGGTGGAGTGGGGCAACGATGAAGCCGCCCCGATCGCCGACGTTTTGTAATTCCTATCGGCTGTTTGCCGGCTGCTTGCGCGCGGCCTCGCCGAATTGCCGGCGTACGGGTAGTCTCGCCGGTGTGTGGATCACCACGCCGCGCGGTTGGTGTTCGCGTTCGGTAACGATAAGCGTGCGACTTCACCGGGTTGGTGGGGTCGTACGCTTCGTCGATCTTGCGGAGGAGGCGGGAGCCGTTGTGTAGGTGCTCAATTGAAGGTTACGCACGGCGATATGAGATCCATCAGTGCGAACCCCGGATGCAGTACCCCGGCTCTGAGCACGAAAATCTCGAGCTCGTAGGCCGCAGGGATGATTGCGTTGCAGGTGGAGGCGTGCCCGCAGCCGGTGCAGAGCTCCGCCGGGGGGTTGCACGGCCATTCTATGCATGAGGAAGCCTCGTCCACACACACGCCTTTCAAGCGATGGTCTCTGCCCATAGCTGATCGAGGTTCAGCATTTTGACGCCACGGTAGGCTGCGAAGCCGCCTGCATCGAGCGTAACGATCGCAGGAACCCCGTGCGTCAGTGCAACGGCTGCGAGGTTGGCGTCATGGACTCGTTTCCCAGTTGTTTCGGGATCTCGCACCAGCTTCAGGAGGGTTAATGCAACCTGTTCGGTCTCATCGAGCAGAACCATGTGACGGCGGAAGCGCACAACGTTCTCAAGCGCGTCGGTGAGCGAAAGCCCGAGCCCGTTGGCTGCAATGGGTCGTGTGGCCACGACCAAGTACTCACGCATAACCTGCCCACACCACGTAGGGTGGAGTCCCGCACTGCGGCAACGACCGAACAACTGTTGCGCTCGAGCATGCTCGATCCGCGAGCGATCGGTTGCAGCCAGAAGCACGTTGGTGTCCACCAGGAGCGATTCACCGGCCGTCATCGCCGTAGATCTCCTCACGGCTCCATGTCCGGCTGTTGCCGGTATCGACCGTGATCAGCACGAGGTCTTCAACCGCTTCGTCGTCGGGGGCGTAGCGGGCCGCGTCTTCCAGGATAGCCCGCAGCTCGCCCTGCAGCGACCGATGATGATGTTTCGCCCGTTTTCGCAATCGCTGCAAAACACCTTCGTCGAGATCGCGAATATGTATCGATTTCATACTAGTAGCATACTGCTACCTATGGCGTTCGTCAACTTCACAATCATCGGCAGGCTGTCGTGCTACGACCGGTCGGCCGCTCGGCCCTTATGACGCCTCGAAACACCGGCGCGCAAGCGCGATAAACTCTTCCACGTCCGCCATCGTCGCGAAGCCGTCTGTCGTGAATTCGTACATCTCGACGCTGGTTCTGATGGTCTCTTCGATGTTGCCGATGGCCGCCTGATCGAGCGTCCAGTGGCTGCTATCAATCCCGGTCCCGCTCTCGAGCTCAATGCAATAGTAGGTGTCTCGTTGCGGGTGGATTACCGGCGGCTGGATCGTGAGGCTCGGCATCATTCCGGCGAACGCTTCGTCGGCCATGATTCTGAACAGGAACGACGGCTCGGTCGTTCTGGGCAGTCCGAGGAAGAATTCCCGCGCGAACATGTACCCGGTTCGGGATCGGGTGAGCGAGCCACGCAGTACTGCGCCGGCGTATTCGTCAAAGAGCATGAAGGTGAGACATCTCCCTAGTTCAGGACCAGCCCACCGAGATTCGATTGGGATCGCATCATCGTCAATCGAGCTGTACGGATATCCCGTCTCCTGAAGCGCGCGCTTGATCGGTGGATACTACTTCTTGATCAGCAATTCATCGAGCTCCTTGACCGCGGC
>PUPD01000116.1 GCA_003552985.1 Spirochaetaceae bacterium | reverse complement strand
TGCAGCCCTCCTCCAGGCGGCCGAACGGCCGACCGAAGTAGCGCTCGAGCAGCGTGTTGCCGTTGCAGAGAAACCGGGCGTACGCGTCGGGGCCCAGCGGACCGCCGGCATCGCGATGCTTAAAATATGCGAACTTCAGCTCTTCGAACATATTGCTGCCGATGCCGTCGGTGCCGATCACCACGCGGCGGTACTGCGGCAGCCGGTGGTTATAGCCGACCCCGTTGTTCATGTTGCTGCGGCAGTTGTGTGCGAGCGTCGCGTCGGCGGCGTTCAGGCGTTGGATATCCTCAGCGCCGAGGTGCACGCCGTGTACCACGATTGCGCGCTCCGACAGCAGCCCGAAGCGCTCGAGCCGCTCGAGCAGCTCGCTGCCGAATCGCAGCCGGCCGTGGGACGAGTCAAAGCGGTCCTCGGCCGCATGGATATGGATCCCAGTCCCGGTGGTTTGCACCGTTTCGGCAAGGGTCTCGAGGCTTTCGTCGCTCAGCGTAAACGGAGCGTGCGCTCCGACCGCAGCGGCGAGCAGGCGGTCCCGGCCGGCGGGATCAGCGGCCACCTCGGCCGCAAACCGGGCGTTCTCGGCGACTCCGGCGCGCATGTCTTCGAGCCCATGACGGTCGGTGGTTTCGTAGCACAGGATCCCTCGCAGGCCGAACCGGCGAAAGCCCTCGGCAAGCGTCGAGAGCGAGCCGTTGATGTAAGCCGGCGAGGCGTGGTGGTCCACCACGGCCGTGGTGCCGCTCTTGACCGCCTCGAGCGCGGTGACCTCCGCGGTCGCTTCCAGGATCTCCCGCGTGAGCGCGCGGTCGAGCCGCCACCACAGGCGCTTGAGGACCGAGACGAAGTCCGGCATCGGGCCGAGGGTAACGGTAAGCGCCCGAGCAAGGCCGGAGTAGAAGTGGTGGTGTCCGCAGACCGGTCCCGGCATCACGATACGGCCCCCGCAATCGATCTCCCGAACGCTGCGCTCGCTCTGCCGGCGGTCCGCCTCAGCCGAGGACGCGGTCACTGAGGTGATGCTGGAACCGTCGATGACGATGGTGCGCGGTCCGGCATAGAGGGGCGGGTCGAACTGGAGCAGCTGTGCATTTCTCAATACGATCATGAAGCGACTCCTGAAGGCAGCGCCATGCAGTTCATGGCTACTCCGCGGGCGATAGAAACGCCCCCGTGCCGGGCTCGCAGGTGATCTCACCGTCGCGGTAGACCACGATCCCGCGGACAAGAGTGGTCTGCACACGGCCGGTGAGCTCCATGCCCTCAAACGGCGTGATCTTACCGCGCGACAGCGACTCGGCGCCGCGGACGGTAACGGTGGCGTGTGGGTTGACGAGAGTCAGGTCGGCATCGAGACCGACCGCGATCCGCCCCTTGCGGTCGTCGAGCCGGTAGCGGCGCGCGGCGGCCTCGCTGGTGACCTCGAGGAATCGCGGCAGGCTCAGGCGGCCGCTGCGAAGGCCGGCCGAGTAGAGGTACGGGAACAAAGTCGGTCCACCCGGTATGCCGGCGTAGTCGGTCCAGATCGAGCCGGTGTTCTTTTCCTCGTGCGTACCCGGGGCGTGATCCGAAGCGACGAAACCGATCACGCCGTCGGCCAGATACTGCCATAGACGCTCTTTTTGGTCGGGCTGCTTAACCGGAGGAGTGATCTTCAGCGGCGCGCCGATCCGCTCAAAGTCGTCGAGGTCGAACGCCAGGTACTGCGGGCATGTCTCCCCGCTGGTGGTGCTGCGCCCGGCGACGATCTCGGCGGCACGGGCGGCGCCGATGTGCACGATGTGCAGCGGCGCCTGCAGCGTCTCGGCAATCTCGGACACCGCGAACACGGCGAGAACTTCGGCAAGCTCGGGGCGGCTGCGATAGAAAAGCGTCGGTGAGTCGCCGGTCATACGCAGCGCCTCGCCTGCCGGCAGGACGAACCCGGCGTCTTCGGCATGCAGCAGGATCGGACGGTTGAGCTCGCGCGCCACCTCCAACACACGGGAGAACTGGTAGTGGTTCAGCCGTTCGAACAACGCGCTTCCGGAGGTCGCGTAGGTCTTGAAAGCGGGCACGTACGGAGCGAGCTCGTGCATGCAATCGGGAAAGCCGCGTTCGAACACCTGTGACGAAACCCCACCGAAGAATGCAAAGTCGATCACCGCTTTGGGTTCAACCAGCGAGCGCTTGTGCTTGAGATTCTCCAGATTGATGACCTGTGGATCTGAGGTGCACGGCATGTCTATGACGGTGGTAACGCCGCCGGAGGCCGACGCCGCTGTGCCGTGATAGAAGTCCTCCTTGTGGGGGAAACCGGGATCGAAGAAGTGAACGTGCGGATCGATTGCGCCCGGAAACACCTCCAGGCCGCCGGCATCCAGTTCCGGCTCGCCGTCCGGCGGCAGGTGGAGTCCGATAGCCGCGATCTTCCCGCCGGCCACGCGCAGGTCGGCCCGCGTCAAGCGCGGCGAACCGGGGAGCGCAACCGCCCCGTTTCGGATGATCATGGTTGCCTCCGATGTCAAAGCGTGTACCGAGAAGTATCGGTCAAATTGCGGCGATACGCAACCTCGGGAGACCCCCCGCGGCCTATTCGACCTCGAGCTCGTCGAACGACAGCGTCTGGCTGCGCTGCGTCACCGAGCCGGTCTTCACCCTGGCGGCGGCATCCTCGCCGAACGCATGCCGGATGATCGCCGGGGTGTGGTGCCGGCAAGTCCCTACGAAGGTCGTGTAGCCGCTCTGCTGGTCGCCGGCGGCGGTGGTCCCGGCAATGTAGATCCCAGGCACGTTTGTTTCCATCGTTTCGGGATTGTGTGCCGGGGTGCGACGTTCGCCTTCGAACTCAACTCCCAGCTCGGCGAGAAGCGTGCTCTCACCGTGGAAGCCGGTTGCGAGCAGCACGAAGTCGCACGCTACCTGCTTGGGGGAACTGAGGTGGTGAACGGTCGATGAAACCGCTCCGGAAGGGTCCGGCTCGGCGGCGCCGCGCTCGCCTGTTCCGTCGGTGAGGCCGGCCGGAGCGAGCACCGCGTAACCGGCGCCGATCTCGACCGGCACAGTTCCGGGATAGAACGCTACAGCCCCTTTGTCGAGCAGCAGAGAAATCTCGAGATGAAGCCGTGAGTACAGCTTCCTGCGCTCGAGCGCGGGACCGCGATAGCTGATGAGCACCTCGGCGCCGGCGCGCCAGCTGCGGACGGCTGCCTCGATCGCCGAGTTTCGTCCCCCCACAATCAGCACCCGCTTGCCGAAGTACCGATGCGGATCCTCGAAGTAGTGCGCGACCTGCGGCAAATCCTCACCGGGAATGCCGAGCAGATTCGGGCGCGACATGTCGCCGGTGGCGAAGATCACGATATCCGCGCTGTCGAGCCGGGGGCTGCCGCCGTGGACACTGTTGACGCTCTCGAGCTCGAACCGGCCTCCGGTTCTGTGGACCCGGCGTACCTCTCGATACAGCTCAACCGGAAGCTCCAGTGTTTCAACTACGGTTCGCAGATAGGCGAGGTATTCCTCGCGGGTACCGAGTTCCTGGTGGGTGGTCTGCATCGGCACGCCGGCGATCGCCATCCAGTCCGGCGCGCTGAAGTAGCGCGTCCCGCGCGGCCAGTCGTAGATGGTCTGCGCGAGCGCACCGCGCTCAATCTGCAGATACGAGATGCCGGCGCGCTTCAGGCCCGCGGCCACCTCGATCCCCACCGGGCCGGCCCCAATCACGATTGCGTCGTAATGCATTCCTACAAGATAGTGTCTGCGGGGCCGGGCTGCAAGGCCGCGCAATCACGGCGCCCCCGGCCCCAACGAGCTTCGTACCCACTCCCTTAGCTCCGGCCTCCGTCACCATGGCTGCCTAGGCTCAGATCACCGCTGATCTTGAGCAGCCGCCCGTCACGAACGAGCTCGAGCCGGCGGTCGGGGAAGTAACGCGGCAGCAGCTCACGCACCTTGCGAGCGGCGGCCTCGTCGATCTCCTCCTCAACCTCGTCCGGTATGTCAGCGAGGGTAACGATCTCTACTTCCACCACGTATCCGCGCCCGTGCTCCGAGCCGTAGCCGGCGCTGAAGCTCGCTCCCACGGTGAACAGTCCGGAGTGCTCCTTGTTGGCGGTCTTTCCGGCCCGGGCGCGTGCGGGGTGAAGCGGATAGTCTTCTCCGTACTGCTGCTCGAGATAGTCGTCGACTTCATCGAACAGCTCCTTGAGGCGGTTATCGAACTGTTGCAATCGCGGATGCTTCATCTCGTTCCACTCCCCTCCAGGCGGTGTTTCTCAAGTCGCCGGCCCGGCGACCAGCACCGGCCGCCGGCCGCTCAGAACCGCCGGAACAAGGTCAGGCCGGCCCGGTATACCTCCGGCCGATCCAGCCTGCCGCGCTCGCTTGTGTCGCCGTCGATCTCACGATCGGTGAACTCGAAAAAGGCGCGGAGCTCGAGTCGATCGCTGGGTGTGAACGACACCACCGGTCGTATAGTCGTAAACCAGGGTTCGGACCGTCCGTCGTCGAATACTCCGTCACGTTGCCGCTCGAGCTCCACGGCAAGGTTAGATAGTATGATCGGAGGCTCGTAGGCTAAGCTTGCCCGCAGCGTCTGAGCCCAGCCGGGCTCGCGCCGGCCGGTCTCGCGATACTCGTACGCTTCGGCATCGCTGTCATACAGCGAGGTGCGCTCCAGCTCGGTGCCGGCGCCGGCGACGAAGCCGAGCCACGGGCCTGCCCCCCAACGGCGCGTATCGAGCGCTATCTCGGTGCGCGCGAACGGGCGCAAGAGTACTGCGCCGCGGGGGTCGTCTTCGAGTGGCGCATCGGTTTCGTCGGCCGTTCGCAACCCCTCTCCGGCTCGTTCGAGCGTCCAGCCGGTGGCGGCGCGCAGCCCGGCCTCCAGCTCCAGGGCGGTAACCGGCCGAGCGAAGGCGCTGAGCCCCAGCTCTCCGTGCGTCGGGCCCACCGCGGCCGAAACGCGCAGGCCCATGTAGTTCTCAAGCATCGCCGGCTCGGATGTGGTGCTCAGCCGGCGTGCGCGTTGATGGTGGATTGAGGCTTCCGCCTCAGCCAGCGAGCTCAGAAACAGCCCGAGTGTGGTGGCCCGGTAGGCGGCGTGCGGGTTGCGGGCCAGGTCGTCGGGCATGGCGATATGGGCCTCGTCTCGATGATTGGGCGCTGCGGCTGGAACCGGCCCCCACTCCTCGATCACCGCGGCGATCGCGTCGGCGCTTTCCGGGATGATGGTGGTATGGTCGCTGTCGGCGACGCGCTGCGTCACCGCAAACGGGCGCACCGCGCTCGGCAGCAAGTTCCGATAGACGAGCACGCGGTCGGGATCGAGGAACTCGTCATCCTCGGCCGCGATCAGGGCCGTCGGACGGGCAATGCGGTTAAACTGGGCCTGCGGAGCGCGCGGTACGAGCGCCTCCGCCAGGTTGCGACTCACCCCGCGCAGCAGGAGCGGGTCGTCTATGAACTCTTGTTCGGGTCGGACGAACACCAGTGCGGTACGTCGGCCGCCGAGGAGCCCGGCGGTCAGTGATGCGGCGGCGAATACACCGCGCCGGCTCTCGGTTGCCACCGGGGCATCTGAGCGCCGTACGCCTGAATCGGGGCCCAGCTTAGGCGCTATCATGATGTAGCCCGCCGGCTCACGACGGTCAGGGTAGACCGCGTAATTGGTTAGCAACCCTGCCCCGTGAGAATGCCCAGCGAGGTAAACCGGCAGCTCGGTCTCTTCACGGAGTTCGTCGTACAGGTCGCGCAGGTCGTGCAGCGGGCGGTTGATCGACGGAGCAACGCCGGGTTCGCGGCCGGACCGGCCGTGTCCACGGATATCGGCGAGATACACGGCGAGTTCGTGCTCGTCGCGGAGCTTCTCGGCGAGCGCGTGGTAACGCTCGCGGCCGGCGTGTTCGCCTCCTCGGTGATAGAGTACGATCGCCGCACGCGGCGATTCAGGCTCAAACGCAAAGTAACGCAAGCGTGCGCCGTCCGAGGCGCGAAACTCGCGTGCATCGCCGGACGGTTGCTCGCGTTCGGTGTACCGGTCAGCCGTTCGTCTGCCTTCGGCCGATAGCGCGAATGGGCCTCCAGGTGCCGGGGTGAGAACGGCGGACAGCACGACGCAGAGGAGCAGTCGGAATGGGAAGCGGTCTCTCATAACCCGGGGTCCTGGTCCTGATTGTAACCGAACAGGGTCCCCACGAGTGTATCGGGCAGAGCCCGCAGATGAGCGGCGAACAGCCGTGAGCTGTCGCCGGAGACACTGTAATTCGCTACTCTCGTGTATTCGTCGATCGCCTCGAGGGCGTGTTGCAGCCGGCTGCGCTGGAGTTCCTGCAGCCATGCAGGCACGCCGTCTGCGCGCGCCGCAAGCTTGCGAAAATGAGGGAGGCACAATCCGGCGGAGCTGCGAAGGTATCCTTGCAGCTCCTCATCGTCGATATAGGTCATGATTGTCGCGAGGTACTGCTTCTCGGTTTCGTGCAGGCGATCGCAGATCTGGCAACGGCGGGCGGCGGCCGCCGCCTGCGTTCTGCGTCTATTCGTCCGCGCTCCCGAGCCGGGCCCGGTGGGCGGCGTTTGCGGCGGAGAGGGCTGTGTGCCCGTCTGCACCGTCTGCGGACCGGGGCGCGACGAGCTCGAGGGGACGGCACCGGCATGTCCGGATAGCTCCCCGAGAGCCTGAGCCACAAGCTGCCGGTGCGTGATGACGACCGCAAGGCGGTCCTGCTTGGCAAGAAAGGCGTGTTCATGGTACGTGCAGAAGCCGTGATTGCGGTCGAACTCGGCACGGAACCCACGGTCGTTGACACCCTGATACACGAGCGATTCCAGGTAGGTTTCGAGCGCTGTTCTGCGTAAATTGCAGATGGGGCATTGGCCCGAACTGCACGCTTCGGTAAGCTTGAAGAACGGGAGGTGTTTCGCCGGCGTCGCTGTGCCTTTCCGGGGTTGTCGATTACCGGCAGCACCGCGATCAGCAGCACCTGTAGCGGTGGCGGCAGCGGTCGTGGTATCGGTGCCGCGAGTGAGGCGGCTCCGGGTGCGCGCGTTTCGAAGCAACCGGAGCAGGGCGTCCTTGACAGTCTGGATCATATCGTTAGTGTACCGCGCAATCGGCGGTGAGGTACACCACGCCGGCGAGCGAACCAAGATTCCCGGACGCGCGGAGCTGTGACGGATCGGAAAGATGTGACTAAATGGAATGCGAACAATGTTCATGATCGCGATCATTGACCGTGCTCGCCTGCTTCGCACCGTCGTCCTAATGCCGGCGTTGCTCTCGGCAATCTTCGGGGCTGCCGCGACCGCGTTGCCGGGGCAAAACGAACCGCAGGCCGTGCGTGAGAGCCTGGTTCGTAACGGCGAAGACATGCCTGCGTTTCTGGATCGCCTGCATTATCAGGATCGGCACGCTGAGGTTGTGGAGGCAGCCGAGGTGTTTGAGGCTCGCGCGTCGGCCGGTAACAAGAGCGATGACGCTGCCGCGCGTCTGCTCGCCGCACTGCGGTGGCGCAAAGCTCGCGCGCAGTTCATTCAGCTGGAGCGGCGTTACCGTGCCGGGGAACTGAAGGCAAATGACCTCAGCGAACACCTTGAACGAATCACAGAGCTCACGAGTGCTGCAGTGAACGTATGCGACGATAGAGCTCAACCGCGCTTCTGGTGGGCGGCTGCGTTGGCGCTCCAGGCGCGCCAACAGCGATCCTTGCGTGCGCTGGCGACGATGCGGCGCGTGCGCGAGCTGATCGGCGAGGTGCTGGAAGAGGATCCGGAATTGGCGGATGCGCACTTTCTGATGGGGCAGCTGTACCGCGAATTGCCGGGGCGTCCGCTCTCGTGGGGCAGCACTCGTGCTGCGGTCTCGAGTGCGAGGCGGGCGGTGGACCTCTACGAGCGGCAGCGCGCGGAGCATCCGAAGCGTTTCCCGCTGCCGTTCCACGCATTTTATCTTGTCCTGGCTGAGAATCTCTACGAGCGGGGCTGGAGCGCCGAGGAGCGTGCTACGCGCGCTACCGCTCTGCGCGAGGAGGATGAGCGTGCCGGCGATGAGCTCGCACGGGCCGCTGTGTACGAAGGGGTTGCCCGGATCCCGCGACTGTCGGACCACGAGGAGGCGCGGCGTATGGTGGACCGGGTGCTAAGCGAGCTGAGCGGCGGCGCGCGTGAGACGCTTCGTGATCAGCTTGATTACCGCAAGGCGCAGGAGCTGCGAGCGAAGCTGCGCTAGACCGGCGGTCGGATCCGGGAACGGGAATTGCCGCGCCGCCCGCGTTATCTTAGAGAAGAAGCTCAGAACGCGCGACGGCGGCATAATCGCGACGGCCGATCGCGGGAGAAATCGATGGATTTTGGAACATGTGGCGACCGGTTGCGGGCGCGTCTCGCGAGGCTCGCGGCATCGCTTCCCGTATTGCTGATAGGATTAACGCTTTCGGGAGTGGCGGAGAGCGGCTCGGCGACTCAGCCGCCGATCGCGGTGCGGGTCGGCGTCGCGCAGCGTGATACCATACAGCGGACGATCGAGTACGGAGGCAGGCTGCGCCCGCAGCGAACCATTGCGCACCGTGCCGACATAACCGGGATTGTTGAGGATGTGCGCGTTGCCCCCGGCGACCAGGTTCAGGCCGGCGAAACGCTCGCAACACTGCGGCGGCGGTCCGGGAGCTCCGAGTTCCGCCCGGTGGCGGTGTCTGCGCGAATCGACGGCATCGTAACGGCGTTGTCGGTCTCTACCGGAGACGAGCTCCGCGAGGGTGACGAGGTGGCGGCGATAGCGGATACCTCAACGCTGACCGCGGAGCTGTATCTCAGCGACAAGGATGTCGAGGCGGTCTCGCGCGGCGATCGCGTCGTGGCCCGCGACCGCGGGCGCGATATCGAGTTCAGCGGTACCGTCACGCGCGCGGCGCTGGTGCCGGACTACAGGACCGGGCTGTTCCCGGTTCAGGTGAGCGTAAACCCGGGTGAGGGAAGCTTCGTCGGGCAGTTTCTGCGCTTTGAGTTTGAAGCCGGAAGGACTACCGGGATCATGGTAGAGCGCGAACACCTCGAGTTGCGCCGCGGCGCGTATCATCTGTTCGTCGTCGTCGACGACGCGGTCGAGCTACGGCGTGTCGAGCTCGGGGAAGAGTTCGGTGACCGGGTAATGATTCGGGGCGGGCTCGCCGAGGGTGAGCGCTACGTGGTGTGGGCCCGGCGGCGCCTGCAGGACGGGCAGCGCGTTACGGTGGAAAACGACGACAATGCTTGAGTTCGCATTCTCACGCCGTCGGGGCATTCTGCTGCTTGCGGCCGTGCTGGCGATTGCGGGCATCGTGGCCGTCGGAGAGTTGCCGACCAAACTGTATCCGAGTATGCGCAAGCCGGCGGTCAGTGTGCGGCTCTCGCACCCTACCTACGGAGCCGACGATTTCCATAACGCGTACGGTGATGAGCTGGAGAACACCCTGAGCGGCATCCGGGCGGTGGATGTCGTCGAAGCAACCTACCAGCACGGCAACACGCGGATTCGGGTTGAGTTCGAGTGGCGCGAGGACCCCGACGAAGCGCTGAATCGGGTCGAAAGCGCGATGTCGGGGCTGCGCAGCCGCCTTCCCGACGAGAGTCGTGACTACCGGATCTCGGCCTGGCGCGGAGAGAACCCGGGATATCTTGCGGTCGCGGTGTACTCACCGGAGCTGGACCCGATTCCATTGTACGAGATGATCGAGCCGGTCCTTCGCGGACCGCTGAGTCGCGTTACGGACGCCGAGTCGGTGGCAATCGTGAGCGTGGAGGAGCTGCGTGCGGACCTGCGCTTCAATCACGACGCGCTGCTGCGAATGGGGCTCACCCCGCACGAGGTTGCCCAGAGTATCCAGAGCGGGTATCGCCCGCAATCGATGGGGTCGTTCAATAGTCGCGGTGAGCAGACCAACGTGCGTGTGAAGCACGGCATCGATTCCATCTTCGATATCCATCGTATTCAGGTTGCATCGGCGGAGGGCAATCCGATCCTGCTTGAAGACGTCGCCGATGTGTCGGTGCGCTATGATCTCCCTCGCCGCTTGTTTCGCGCGAACGGCGAACGGGCGGTGATGATCTATGCCGACCCGGTCGACGGCGGCAATATCAAGCGTATGGCCGACGATATCACCGCAATCCTAGCCGAGAAAACCGCGGAGTTCGAGGTACCGGTACGCTACGAACATCTGGTTGACCCGGCGGCGTTCATCGATAATGCAGTCGGAAACGTGCTGCAGGCCGCGGCGCTTGGGGCGGCGTTCGCGATGCTGGTGATCGTGTTGCTGCTCGGCGAGCCGCGCAACATCCTCATCATCGGGCTTTCGATCCCGCTCTCGATGACCTACTCGTTCATCCTGATGTATTTCGCCGGAATATCGATCAACCTGATCTCACTCGGCGGGATGACATTGTCGGTCGGTATGATCATCGATTCGACTATCGTGGTGATGGAGAACATTCACCGCCACCGCAAGCTGGAGCCTGAGCGCGGTGAAGCGACGATTCGGCTGATCCTTACCTCGGTTCGCGAAGTCCGCTCGGCGGTAGTGGTGGCGACTCTCACGAGTGTCGCGGTGTTTCTCCCTTTGAGCTTCACGGCGCCGTTGACTGCGTCTATTCTGGGCGATCTCGCGCTGGCGGTAGTGTTCGCGCTTGCCTGCTCACTGCTGGTGGCGCTGATCGTGGTTCCGCTGATCGCGTATTATCTGTTCCGCCGTGAGAAGCCCGAGGATCTTGACCGTGGGATACTGGGTGGTCTTTCGACCGGACTGCTCGGTCTGTTGACGAGGGGGTACCGCACCACGCTGCGCTTCCTTCTGAGCTCCCGGGTCGCGGCGATCGGTTTCATGACTGTCTCGGCGGCGCTGCTTGCAGTGCTGGTTGTCAGGGTGCTCCCGCGGATCCCGGCCGAGATCATCGCCGATCCTGAAAGCGATAAGGTAGTGCTGTGGTTTCGCCATAACACGATCAACGATCAGGAGGATCTGCTCGATGAGGTTATCCCAATCGAGCAGGAGCTGATGGAGCGCTATGCCGGCGAGCTGCGGAACGTGTTCATGCAGATCCGCTCCGAAAACGCCGGAAGCATTACGCTCTCGTTGCGCTCCTCGCGCGAGATGCGCAGGGTGGAGGAGGAGCTGCGCGACACCTATGCCAGCGACGATGATTGGCGCTTCAGTGTGTTCCCGTGGGACCCTGCGGCGATGCCGTTGCCCCGTCTTGTGGATCTGCACCTCACCGTCGACGGAGAGGATCCCAAAATTGCGGTGTCACTGCTGGGTGAAGCGGCTGAGCTCGTCCGTGAGGCGGAACTGTACGGCAATGTGTTTACCAATCCGCCCTCCGGTTTCACCGAGGAGCTGGTGCTTCATCCTCGACGGCACGTCATTGAACAGTTTCCCGAGTACTCGGTGAGCGGGCTGGTTTCCTTCGGTCAGACGGTGCTGGCCGGGCGTCAGGTGATCGAGATGACCGAGGGCAACCGGCCGGTGCAAGTCAGAATCCGCTATCCCGACGGGACGATCGAGAGCGCCGCTGATTTCGAGGGCTTTCTGTTGCCGTACAACGGAGCAGCGATTCCAATGCGACATTTCTTTGATCTGGAGCGCGAGCAATCGGTCAGGCGCATCGTGTCGTACGACGGGGAGCGCGAGTATCGGCTGCAGGCACGAATGCGTTCCGACGCCGCCGATGCCGAGCGCCCGGCCAAGCAAGCCGAGGTGCTTGCGCTACTCGAACGCGATCTGGATCTGCCGGCCGGATACACGCTTGCGGTGGAGAATCCGCGAAAGATCGTGGATGAAGCGATAGACTCCCTGATTGTGGCGCTCGTGGCCAGTTTGGTGGTCATCTACCTGCTGCTTGCGGTGCAGTTCAACTCGCTGCGGGTGCCGTTGGTGATTCTTCTAACCGTTCCGCTCGGATTCATCGGCGTGATCGCGAGCCTCTACCTCGGCGGCTCCACGCTTTCGCTCAATTCAATGCTCGGCACCATTCTGCTCGGCGGCATCGTCGTGAACAACGCGATTCTCATGATCGACTTCTATTTCCGCCAGAGCCGTACTACGCAGGACCGCGCCGAAGCGATTCTCAACGCCGCCGTTCTCCGGTTTCCGCCGATCGTGATCACGATGGCGACCACGATTCTCGGTATGTTGCCGATTGCGCTCGCGCTCGGTGACGGCACCAACATCATCCAGCCGTTGGGGATAGCCGTTTCGGGTGGGCTGGCGGTATCGACGGTCTTCACCCTGTATATGATTCCGTGTGTTTTGCGCTTCATGAAACCGCCGCGTACGCGCGATGGGTACGTGCAATCATGAGAACGAGATTCAGCGCGGGGTCGCGGCATGGCCTTTTCGGCTGCAGACGATGGGTGTGGTCGGCCCGCGCAGCGGCTGTGTGCCTTCTATCGGCGGTTGCGCTCGGCGACGGCGGCGGCGCATGGGCCGAGACGCTGCTCGCGAGTGCGGAACCGGAACCAATTGCGATAACGGTGGAGCAGGCAGTGGAGCGGGCCCTGACCGCGAACCACGAGCTTCGGATCGATCGGTTGCAGCTCGCGGGCGAGCGTCGCTCGGCCGAAACCGCCTGGAACCGCTTTCTGCCGAGCCTTTCGGCCTCCAGCTCGTTGTCACGCTCGGTGCCGGGTCGGGCCGACGATCCGTACAGCGTCTCGGCCGGCGTGCAGTCATCGCTGAGCCTCTCGGTGGCGCGGGTACGCGAGGGCCGGCGCGCGATGCTCGAATACCAGCAGGGACAGGTATCCTACGAGGAATCCGAGCAGCGGCTGCGGCGGGACGTACGCCGGGCGTACTATGCCATTCTTGTTCACGAAGCGGAGCTGAAGATCAAGAACGAGGCGGTCGACACCGCGGAGGTGCGCTATCGGCGCTCGGTAGACGATTACGAGGCCGGATTGGTTTCGCGCTATACCATGCTGTCGGATCGTGTGGCGTGGCAGCGGCAGGTGCCGGAGCTCGGCGCGCTCGAAGACGACGTGCGCGCGGCGAAGGCGGAGTTCGCGATGCTGCTCGGATTCTCACGCGAGACGCGCATCGAGCTCACCGACGAGTTGTCGGTTGAGACGATCGAGCTCGATGCCGAGCGCCTGGTGACGCTGTACCGCGACGTGAGCCCGCATATACGCACCGAGATGCTGCGGGCCGAGGAAGACGAGCTGGCGTTGCGCCTCGAGCGTGACCGCGATCTACCGAGCTTGTCACTGAGCTACTCGGTGTCGCAGACACATGGCACACCGTTCACCGATCCCTGGGCCGATTCCGACAGCTGGAGTACGAGCGGGCAGGTTTCGATCTCGCTTTCGTTGTCTCTTGACCGGCTGCTTCCGGGGTCCGCCGCCCGCACGGCGAAAGAAGATCGTGAGCGCAGTCTCGCCGAGCGTGAGCTCCGGCTTCTGGATCTGCGTGAGCGCGCCGACGAAGAGATCGAACAGCTGGTGCGGCGAATCGAGCGGACGCAGGAGTCTCTGGAAGTTAGAGCGCTGACGGCGGAAACAGCCGAGCTTGCCTATGAGCTCGCGGAGGAAGAATACGAGGACGGATTCATAGATTCTCTCGAGCTGCGTAGCGCGGCTCTTGAGCTGGAGGAAGCTCGGCTTGCCGTCCTGGAAGAGCAGTTACGGTTGCTGAACGCCTATGCGGAGCTTGAGTATATGCTTGGCGACCGGGGCAAAGAGTTATGATACTATAGATAAGAGGTAACTGGGCATGAGCGCGATCGAGCTGCGCGGGATCGAGAAGCGTTTCGGCAATGTCGAGGTGTTGCAGAGCCTCGATCTCACCATAGCTCCCGGTGAGCTGTTGGTGCTGTTGGGGCCGTCCGGGTCGGGAAAGACTACGTTGCTACGCTGCATCGCCGGATTAGAGTCTCCGGACGCCGGTGAGGTCTATCTGGGAGACTCCTGCGTCTTTTCTCTCCGCAGTCAGGTCGACTGGCCGGCACGCGATCGCGAGATCGGCATGGTGTTCCAGCAGTTTGCTCTGTATCCGCACATGACGGTGTTCGAAAATGTCGCGTTTGGGCTCAGGGTGCGTAAGATGGAGAAACGGGCGATCGCGGCGCGGGTCCGCGAAGCGCTGGAGATGGTCGATCTTGTGGGCTTTGAGCGGCGAAAACCCAAGCACCTCTCCGGCGGCCAGCAGCAACGCGTTGCGCTTGCGCGTACGGTCGCACAGCGTCCGCGCTTCCTGTTGTTCGACGAGCCGTTGTCGGCGCTGGATCCCAAGCTGCGCGGGTCGCTGCGTGATTCGTTGCGCGCCCTGCACAAGCATCTGGGGACAACCTCGCTCTACGTCACCCACGATCAACACGAGGCGATGATTCTCGGTGACCGCATTGCGGTGTTACAGGACGGCGCGATCGCACAGTGCGCCGAGCCACAGCGAGTGTATCGGATTCCCGAAACGGCCAAGGTGGCCGAGTTCACCGCTAACCCCAAGACCAACCTGATCCGTGGGGAGGTTCACGACGCAGGCGACCGGGTGTTGCTGATCCCGGAACGGGACAACTACTGCTTTCTGAGACTGGACGAGCGTTGTCGGGCCCTCACCGGACGACGCGTGACGCTGCATTCCCGTCCGGAGGCCACCGATCTCGATATGCGGCCGGGTGAGGACGACGGCACGCTCGAGGTCTTGGCGGTGATGCCGGAGGGCTCGGAAACGTTCGTGCACCTTCGGTTTGCCGAGGATATGGACCAGGATGCGCAGGTCGTGGTGCGTGGACGTGATTCCAAGCTCCTCAAGCTGAGTCGAGGACAGAAGGTGGGGCTGAGATTCCGGCGCGCGAATCTCTTCGATGCGAATAGCGGAGCGCTGCTCGGTTCGCTCGGCTATTACGAAAGCGAGCTCGGTCTGCTTCATCCTCAGGCCGCGGGCGCGTTGCCGCTGTAACCTTTAACCTCGCCGACGCTGCCTGCCGGGTAAGCGGCGGCGCCTGCCCGGCGATGCGCGGCCTCAGGCGAGCGCACTCACGACAACTTCAGGTTCGCGATGCTCTCCTCGGCTCGAAAACCACGGTCGTTGCGTGGGTCGATGATCAGCAGCCCTCGCTGAAAGGCCTGGGGCGAGTAGTACGCCTGCGGCATCGCCGCATCTTGCGCTTCCGCGGCTCCGGTCCAGCGTTCGTAACGCACGATCAATTCGGCCAGTTCCGGGGCGCCGGATACGATCGCCGGGCTGCCGAGGCCGGGCAGGAAGATCGGGAGCCCGGTCCGGAGGGAGATCTGCTCGAGTAGCCAGCGAAACTGAAAGTACGCGAACATCCATTGCTTGCGGCCCCAGGTCGAAAGGCATTCGCGGATCAGCGTGAAACCATACGCTGCGAAGAAACTCGTGATCCCGAGGCTCGGTATCCCGCTGCGGGCGTAGTGCAACGCAGCGGCGCCGATGAGCTGGCCACTGCCTTTGTCGCCGATACGCACGATCTGGAAACCGGGGCGGGTGATCAGTTCCGGTTCCTCAGCCCAGCTTGTCGCCCCCATCTCGCCGAAGTAGGCATCGGTGGGGCTCTTGGATGCGGCAAAGGTGAGGGTCTTGAGCTCCGGGTTAGCTCCGCTCAGCTGGTCCTGAAGATCGCGCCAGGTGGCGCGCTCGGTCTCTATCTGCGGCAGCGCGAGCAGCGAGCGCGCAGCCAGCTCAAATGCCTCCGGCGTGGTTGTTTCGCGACGCAGGGTGGTGAACGCAAGTGTGGCCGCGTTGAGATTTTCGCCGGCCGGGAACACGGAGTTGGGTCCACACCACTCCTCGCGTGCGGCGAGTAGCATGGTTTCGAGGGTGTTGATCGCGTATCCCAGCTGTCTGAGAGTCATCCGCTCCGGAGCGAGGTCCTGGCGGAGATACTCAAGGCGTTCGGCTACTGCTTCCCACTCGGAATAGCGCGAAAGGAACTGACTGACGGCGAAGGTCTCCAGCTCGTCCCCGCGCGCGGCGACACGAGCAGCTACGATGATCACGGTCACGAACTGCTCGTCCTCGCTCAGCTCCTCCCAGGCGGTGAACACGCTCTCTATCCGGGCGCGCTGCGCTTTGAGGCTCTGCACCTTTCTCCCGGCTCCCGACTCCCCCTTGTTAATCTCCTGTTCGCGGAGCTCGCGTACCTCGTCGTCGAGCTCCTGTCCGCGACGGTTCAGGAGGCGGATGAACTCCTGAAGCGGCGGTGGCGAGCCGGTCTCGAGCAGCGTCTCTGCGCCGTGGCGCAGCATCGTGAAACGCACTCGTTCGCGTAGTTTGGCGTTCTGCGGGGGGCCGGTGTCGCGCAGCGGACGGTGCGGCAGGGACGCCTGATGCGTGATCTCGAGCCCCTGTAGTTTGAGCGCATCGCGGTAGCGATTGAAGAGCTCGGCGAAGCTGCGTGCCTTCAAGGCGCCCCGCGAGTAGCCGCAACCGATACCCGGAATGGTTGCTCGCAGCAGCAGCTCATGGAGGGCCGGTCCGAGTGAATCGTAGAACTTGACCTGCGTTTCGCTCCACCTGCGGTCCTTGCCGCTCAGGATGTCGGCGACGCAGCCGTCGATCACGGGCTTGCGCTCGGCGTTTTGTCCGCGCGCTGCATCACGAAGGGCGCGGTAGCGTGTCCGCTGATTGAGCTCAAGATCGAGTCTCAGCTGCTCGGCAAGGCGGCGGCATTCCCGTGCTTCGTGCTCGGTTGCCGGAGGAACAAAGAGACGGTCAGGTGAACGATAGGGGTAGAGCGGATGCAGGCCGCGATGCTGGTCGACCTCGGCTAGAAACTGCTCTCGTTCGTGCGGCTCGAGGGCAACCAGCCGTCGGGCATGCCAGCGATACGCATGCATCCCGCCCGTGTCGCGGATGCGCGGCAGCGCGCGCGCCAGGGTCTCGGCTGCATCGGGGTCGAGCACCGAGCGCAGAAGCGCCGCGAAGTAACCCGAGAGGTATATGCCGGCGTTGGAGTCGATAAGCGTCCGGATGATGCGAAGATACGCCTTGATTTCGCGTACCAGCGAGAAGGTCGTCAACCCCTTCTTCTGACGCGCCATCATGTTGTCTTCGAAGTCGGTATAGAGACTGACCGAGAAGATGTCGCTCACGGTTGACTCATCGTGCTGCGGAAAGGCCCGGTCGAAGCGGCGCTCCAGCTCGGCCGCGTACGAGACGATCGGCACCAGTTGAATGAGATCAACTCTCCCCGAAAGCCGATACAGAAACGGGAACACGTTGGTGCGCAGAAACAACAGAAACACAGGATTAGCGAGGCGTAGTCGCCGCCAGCCAGCCTGGTACTTGCTCATCAGCGCTTCATCCTCGAGAACGTGCGCCGGGAAGCGTGCAAGCGGCTTGCCGACGTATTTCACCAGAACGATATCGGTGAGGGTCTTCCCTTCGCCCAGATAGCGACCCGCGAAGGGAGTCTTACCCCGCATCTCAATCAGGACCTCGGCGATGCGATTCAACGCCCAGTAATGACGTTCCCGCCAACGGCGCCAATCATGGTCGAACGCCATACGCGGGATTACCACGTAGCGTACGAACTCCGCCGGGGAGATGCCTCCGCGCGCGAGCTGAAGGAGTAAGAAGACGATCGGCCGCAGCGCTCGCGCGCGGCCCCCGAAGTTGCGGAGGTTGTCGGTAACCGGCTTGAGCTCGGCGATCGGGTTGAGCCAGTTCTCGTTACCCTTGAGGCACCATGCCTCGAACAGTTTGGCGAGCCCGATCTGTTCGGCGGGCTTGCGCATTTCGTCGAGCTCCGCCGCCGAGAGGAAGATGGTGCGTTGTTTGATATTGACCGCGGATTCCCTCGCAAGCCTGCGCAAGGCTTTGATACGGGGAGTCAGCGTGCTACGATTCTTAAGCGCAACCCGTGCCTGCAGGACCTCTTCATCGGCGGCGGAATCCTCGCCCGCCGGTCGGTCACGGCGTTCTTCATCGTCGAACAGAGCCGCGCCTTCATCCCGTTCCTGCGGATCGTACCAGTTGACGAGCGAAAGATAATCGCCGGCGCTCTCGGTGTCGGTCACGTTGCTCATGCCGATCTGAGTCTATCACAATTTCGTAGAGTCGGCCGATTCGATAACTCCCAAGTCCTGTTCGGACTGTTCGGTGAACGCCTCAGCCGGGCTCGGCCGGTAATCGGCCGGCATCTCCAGTCCGAGCCGGCCTGCGAGGTCTCGCCAATGCTCCGGGATCGGCGCGACGATCTCGCGTAGGGGCTCATTCTCCTCAACTCGAAAGCTGAGGTACATCGAGCGCAACAGCATCTCTTCGCAGCCGTAGTGCTCGCGGAAGAAGGTGTTGTGGTCTTTGTCTCCGTAGCGCTTGTCGCCGACCACCGGATGTGCAAGGTGATGCATATGCTTGCGAGCTTGATGCGGACGCCCGGTAACCAGATTGAGCTCAACGAGGGAGTATCGGGCGGTTTGATAGCGGCCTACCGGATACGGCACCTCGGTTCGGTCGAGCGAACGTATGCCGGTCTCCGCCGGCGCACGTTCGTCACCTTTGAGCTTACGGCGGATCGGGCGTATGAGGGTGGTTGCGCCCCAGACGTACCCGCGTACGATAGCGAGGTAGCGCTTGCCGACCACGCCTTCCTGAAACTGTAGGGCCAGCGTGTGAGCGGTTCGCGAATTGGTCGCAAACAGCAGTGCGCCGGACGTTGCGCGGTCCAGGCGGTGAACCGGGTGTACCGGGCTTCCAAGCCATTTGCCGAGCATCCCGACACAGGTCGGCTCGTCCGGTGCATGGGGATGCGGATGAACAAGGAGGCCGGCCGGTTTGTCGATAACGATGATCTGCTCGTCCTGGTGCAGAACTGTGAACCGTGGTGCACGCACGGTGTAAGCCTCACCCGGTTGCGCAACGATAGTCAAGCCGGCGGAAACGACGAGGAGGGAGTGCCGTTGCAGGCACCGCGTGCACCTCCACGCTTGCGCTGATTCTTCTCTCGTGCTAACAACTGCAACCATGCGCGACTACCTGGTGCTGCTGTGCGGAGTGTTGATAGCGTCGAGCGCCGCGATCATGATTCGGTTTGCCCAGGCGGACGGGATGGCGTCGCTGACGATTGCAGCCGGCAGGCTGACGCTGGCGGCGGTGATTCTGACCGTGCCGGCCATGCGGCGCGGGTCACGCCGGGAGCACCATTGGCGGCCGCGGTTCGTCGTAGCTGCGGCTTCAGCGGGCGCCTTCCTGGCGCTGCATTTCGCAGCCTGGATTACCTCGCTCGAGCACACTTCGGTGGCCAGCAGCGTCGCGTTGGTGGCCACAAACCCGGTTTGGGTTGCAATCGTCTCGCATTTCTTCCTTCGCGAGCGAGTCGGTAAAGCCGGCGTCATCGCGGTGATGCTGACCCTGGCCGGATCGGTGGTGCTCGGCGTCAGCGGCTGGGTTGCGGAGTTCGGACTAGGCCCGGCTGTTCGCGGCGAGCTCTCGCTGGCAGAGGCGGTTCTCCGGCAGACCAGCCTTCGCGGCGACCTCCTGGCCCTGTTGGGTGCGATCGCTGCAAGCGCGTACCTTCTGATCGGGCGGCGCTCGCGTGCTGCCGGAGCGCTTATCCGGTATATCTGGATCGCGTACGCTACCGCCGCGGTGTTGCTCTGGATGGCGGTAGTGTTTACCGACACGCCGGCGACCGGCTACCCGGTACGAGCCTACCTCATGGTTGTGGGGCTTGGGCTCGGCCCTCAACTGCTCGGACATGGCGCGTTCAATTACGCGGTTCGGCGACTCTCGGCCACCGTCGTAGCTGTCGCGATCGTCGGCGAGCCGATCGGCTCGGCGGTGCTTGCGTTCCTCCTGCTGGGGGAACGGCTGGTCAGCGTTCCGCTGGTTGCCGGAGACCTGCGCGTGGCGGTTCCGATACAGCTGGTCGGGCTTATGATTCTGGTGGTGGGGATTGTGCTCGCGGCGTACGATGAGCAACGGCGTCATAGAAGTACGCGCGGCGCTCACCGAGATCTTTGAGCAACGCTGCAGGCCGATAGCGGGGGCCGAACCGTCGTGTATACTCAGTCATCGTCTTGACGATCTCGCGCGGCTCCAGTTCGTCCGCCCAGCGCAGAATCCCACCCCTGAATGCGGGGAATCCGATCGCGGTAACCAGTGCGAGATCGGCGATCGCCGGCGTCGGCGCGATCTGCTCTTCCAGGCAACGGGCAGTCTCGTTGAGCATCAGATAGAGCGGACGACGCAGGACATCCTCGTCGATGAGGTTCGACCGGTGCGGGAAGGCACGCGAGATGCGTGCCGTCACCTCGCTGTTGGCTCGTTGTCTGCGATTCTGTGCATAGAGATAGAATCCCTTTCCGGTCCTGCGCCCTTGCAGAGCGTCGTGGGCCTTGAGCGCGGCGAACAGGCCGCTCGGACGCATTCGCTCGCCGTACGCCGCCGCGTACGCCTCGGTCAGACCGCGGACGGTGTGAATCCCGAGCTCGTCGATCAACTGAAACGGGCCTATCGGCATGCCGTAATCGCAGAAGACCTGGTCGATCCGGGCGAAGTCCACGCCTTCCTCGGCCAGCACCGCGGCATCGTTGAGATACGGGATCACAACGCGGTTGATGAAGGATCCCGCGCAATCTCCGACGATGACCGGGAGCCCGCCTATCTGCAGCGCAAGCCGGGCAAGGTGGGCCGTGGTCTCGCGGGCGGTCTTTGTGCCGGGTACGATCTCTACCAGTGAGGCTCCGTGAGCAGGATCAAAGAAACGAACCCCCGAGAACCGCTCCGGATGGGAGAGGCCGGAAGCTAACGCGTCCGTCGAATCACGACGATTGGTGCTCACGATCAACGGCTTGCCGGTCAGCGCCTGCTCGAGCGCCGCGACTGCGGCTGCCGGTTCCGATGAGCTCTCGGAAACAGTCTCGACTACGATCTGCTCATCGCGCAGCGCAGTGGAGGCGGCGGTGGCGATGATGCGGTGCATCGTGAGCCGCATTTCCCGCTCCCTGAGGTCTCGCACGGTCAGCTTCCGCCGCGTGCCGAACGAGCGGCAGCCGGCCGCCGCGGCCGCGTACGATGCCGAAAGCCTGCTCCAGTCGCTATCTTGAATGACCGTTGTTATTCCGGACACCGCGAACGCCGCTGCGATCCGGCCGGCAGGCTCGCCCGCTCCGTGGATACCCACTCTCCAGGGCTCATTGAAGCGCATCATCGCGGACGGCGCGTGGCCGTCACGTACTGATTGCCGGGTGAGCTCGAGCCTGATCAGGTTCTTGGAGGCACGCGCGGGGGCCAGTAGGCCGAACACTTCGCGTTCGAGGGTCAGACCGCGATGTATGTTGACGCTGAGGCCTTTGCGCACCACTTCGATACATTCAAGCGGTGCGGGCTGGTTGCCACCGGTTCTGCGCAGCGCTTCGCGTTTCGCGCGTTCATACATCAGCCGCTGACCGAGGGGCGTTCGCTCGCGAAACCAATCACGCAGGCCGCGCGCCTTACGATGCCGCGCGACCGCCTTACGGGTCCGGCGTCGGCCGATTCCGGTTGTGACGGTTTTGACCGTCTCCTCCAGGAAGGCCTCGGCGGCAAGAAAATCCACTAGCCCGATCTCGAACGCGGGCACGGGCCCGAGCGTCTCGCCGAACACTAGCATCGGCAGCGCCCGCTGCGCGCCGATGAGGCGCGGCAGGCGTTGGGTCCCCCCAAAGGCCGGAATCACCCCGTGCGAGACCTCAGGGAGCGAAAACACGGTTTTCGGGCTATCGGTTGCAACCCGGAAGTTGCAGGCGAGTGCGAGCTCCAACCCGCTTCCCGAGCAGCTACCGTGGATAACCGCTATGGTCGGATACGGGAGCGATTCAATGCGATCCATGAGCTGCTGGCCGCTTGCACAATGCTGTTCGGCTGCAGCCGGATCGTTGATCTCGTACAGCTCATTGAGATCGCTGCCGGCGATGAAGCATTCCGGCTTGGCGCTGCGCACCACTAGGCAGCGTACGCCGGAGCGATCGCGCAGTTCGCGAAGCAGATCGTTCAACTCCTCGAGAGTGTTGACGTTCAGCGTATTATCGGCAGCCTCGGGAAGATCGAGCACCAGCTCGGCAACCTCGTCTTCTCTCATCGTCAGCTTCCAGGCTCGAGCCATCACACTACCTCCAACATGACTGCTGTGCCCTGACCGCCGCCGACGCAGAGGGTGGCGAGACCTGTCTGCGCCCGTCGTCTGCGAAGCGCATGCAGCAGATGTAGCACGAGCCGCGTGCCGCTCATACCGAGCGGGTGCCCCAACGCTATCGCTCCGCCCTCGGGATTGAGCCGCGCGCGGTCTATTGTGCCTAGTGCGCGGGGGCGGTTTAGGTGGTCGCGGGCGAACTCGGCGGAAGCGAAGGCACGTTCGTTGGCAAGCACGACGGCGGCGAAAGCCTCGTTCAGCTCGATCAGCTCGAAGTCGGTGATCTCGGAACCGGTGAGCTCCATCAGCCTCGCCGTGGCGTACACAGGACCGAGGCCCATCCGCTCAGGCTTCACCGCTACCGTGGCGTATCCGCGGATGAACCCGAGCGGCTCAACTCCGCGTGCTTTCGCCGTGCTCTCGCGCATCAGGGTCACGGCGGCCGCCCCGTCGCTGATCTGACTGGAGTTTCCCACGGTCACGGTCCCGGTATGGCGGTTGAAATAGGGCGAGAGCTTGGCGAGCTGTTCGAGCGTCTGCCCCGGGCGCGGACCTTCATCCGCTCGTTGCAGGGTTTGGTACTGGGGCGGGAGCGGCACCGGTACGATTTCGTCCTTTACGAGCTCCTCTGCAACGGCGCGCGTCGCGCGCTGATGGCTCAGCAGCGCGTACTCATCCTGCTCACGCCTGGTGATGCGGAACTCGCGTGCAAGGAGCTCGGCGGTCTCGCCCATCAGCATGCCGGAGAGCGGATCGGTCAGCACCTGCCGGAGCCCCGCGACCGGACGCAGAAAACGAGGACGGAAACGCAGCAGCGCCTGCAGGCGCGCGCGTTTTCCCCTTGCGGCGTCCCAACGGGCCAGGAAACGGCGGTACTCGGTTCCGAAGAACAGGGGAATGTTGCTCATGGACTCGCCGCCGCCGGCCACAATGATCTCGGCGTCACCAAGTAACAGCTTAGCGGAGGCGGCAGCGATCGAATCGATCCCTGATGCACAGTTGCGCTGCACGGTGTAGGCCGGGAGCGCCTCCGGTAAACCGGATTTGATGCCGATAACGCGGGCGATGTTCGGCGCATCTATCGGCTGCGCTACAGACCCGAAGATAAGCTCTCCGTACTCGCTTGCCGGAAGTGGCGCACGAATCACCGCCTCCTTGACCGCAAAGGCGCCGAGATCGTCGGCACGTAGGTCTCTTAGCGAACCATCGGCTTTCCCTATTGGAGTGCGTGCGCCGCTTACCACTGCTATTCGTTCGGTCATTGCCGAGGCCCCCTGCTATCCGCGTCAACGGTTCGCCGGCGTCTTGAATATGGCCGGACGCGGATCCCGTTCGCGTGCTTCTTCCCTTTAACCATACCATGCATCCGGCCGCCTATACACGCGTGATATCGGCGGCCGGAAAGAGCTGTAGCGCAAATTTCGTCTTCCACCGGGTTTATGACTGGACGGCTTGTATTTAAAAGCGGTACCTTGTGGCACTGATGTTGCTCAAAGCAAGCATCCTGCGGTGGGGGGACCCGGGGGGGAAAACCACGAGGAGGTGCGTTTTGAGTTCAAATAGAGACCCGCATGACCGCCCCGGCGCTCGCGAGCCGCGAGACCGGCGGAGACGAAAGATCCCGCATTTTCCACTGCTCCCGCGAGCCGGCTCGGCCGGCCTGGCCTCAGCGGGTGCGCTCGCCGTTCTGATCCTGGCAGGTGCAATAATGGGTTGCGACCTTGCCGGCGCAAACCTCAACGACGGGCGCTACGTGGCAGTTACCGAAGTCGATAGCGACGACGGCTGGGCTGTCTACGCATTGCTCGAGGTGCGCGACGGCAGAATCCACTCAGCCGAGGTTGACCGGATCAACGAGTTCGGTGACCGGGAGTCTGAACAGGCGGTGATCGAGGCTGCGTATCGCGACGCGGGAGACACGACTCCCGCAGCTGCTTCAGAACAGGCCAGAGACGCTCTTGAACCCGACGGCACGCTGAATTCCGACCGACTCAGCGAGGTCGGCCGGCACGCAGATAGGTTCGAAGCTGTTCTGGAAGCAGCGCTTGACGCCGCACGCGACGGGGATGAGGAGCCCGCTGTCGTTGCCGCCGACGGCTCGCGTGAGATCGACCCCGAGGAGCTGTCGGCGCTCATCACCGCGACCGGGCCGGAACGCGCCCGAGCGGCCCGGCGCGGAGGCAATGCCGACCGAGATGACCAACAGGGCGGACAGGACGGAGGCGATCACCGCGCTGCGGCAGTCTCGAGCCACTACCTGGCAACCGCAGCTGCCGAGACGGTGCTGCAGGACGGCGGAACGGCGGCCGATGCAGCGTTCGCGATGGCGGCGGTGCTGACCGTTACCGAGCCGTGGTTCTCGAGTATTCTCGGCGGCGGCACCTGGGCCCTGTACTACGATGCCGAAGCTGATGAGATGCGCGCGTTGGACGGCGTTGCCGGCGCCGCAAGCGCCGCTACCGCCGAGTTTTTCGGCGACACCGACCGGTACCAAGAGTTCGGTATGCATATGGCGAACGTGCCGGGCGCGTGGGCCGGCTGGATGGAGTGGCTGAAGGAGTACGGCGAGATCGGGCTCGATGAGCTCATGGCGCCGGCGATAGCGGCCGCCGAAGACGGTGTCCCGGCCAGCGAGAGTTTGGAGTCTTGGCTCTCACAGTCGGTGGAGGATTTCCGCAACTGGCCGGATACTGCCGCTATCTATCTGCGTAACGGCCAACCGGCACGGGCCGGTGATATGATCTATCAGCCGGACGCCGCGAATACCTTCCGCGAGTTGGTGGACGCCTACCAGGCTGAACGCGAGCGCGGGGAGCGCGCCGCGCTTGAAGCCGCGAAAGACCAGTTCTACCGTGGGCCGATTGCGGAGCGCATCGTCAGTTTCTCCGACGAGCACGGAGGGCTTTTTGAGCTTTCGGACTTCACCGAGTTTGATGACGCCGGGTTTCGCGAGCCGCTCAGTATAGAGTATCAGGATCTGACGGTCTATCAGAATCCACCCAACAGCCAGGGAATCACCCAGTTGATCGCTCTCAACATTCTCCAGGATCTGGATCTCGCCGGGTACGAAGCGGGAAGCGCCGAGGCTGTGCATCTGCAGGTTGAGGCCATCAAGCTTGCGATGGCTGATCGCAACCGGCATGTGGCCGATCCGGATGCAGTCGAGGTGCCGGTTGAGCAGCTGCTTTCCGATCGGCACGCTGAGATGCAGCGTGGGCGAATCTCAATGGAGTCCGCACTTAAATGGCCGTTCGAGGATGTCCTGGTGGACGGCGATGACCATTACACCACGACGTTTCATGTGGTCGACCGCTACGGCAACGCCGCGGCGGTGACGACCTCCCTCGGTGCTCAGTTTCTGGTGGTCGGCGACACCGGAATCCACATCAACGACCGCATGCGGTTCATGCACTACGATCCCGACGATCCGAATGTTACCGAGCCGGGTAAGAAGGTGCGCCACACCAGTAACCCCTACATGGTGCTTCGTGACGGCCGGCCGTATCTGCTCGGAGGTAACACCGGTGCAGATTTTCAGGCACAGGGTCAGGTGCAGCAGTTCGTTGCGGTGGTGGAACACGGGATGAGCCCGGCGGAGGCGGTCGAGCAGCCGCGGTTCGAGTCGACAGGGTTCCCGGCTACCACCTATCCGTTCACTGCTGAGAACGGTCTCGGTTTGGAGGACGGGGTGTCGGCCGAGACCCGCGAGGAGTTGCAGCGGCGAGGACACGAGCTCGTCGACGGCGGTGTGTTCGGTAGTGCGAACATGATCCGGATTCTTGATCCCGAGCGCGGTGAGATCGAGTACGGTGCCGAACCGCGTGAAGATGCAAGCCGGGGAGTGACTCTGCCCGAGTGACCAGACAGACCGAGACGGGGCAGGTCAAGGTAGGCTGCGCCGAGCGGGCGCCGAGTAAGCTCTGCGCGCCGGCGGCGAATCCCGGGCGCTGACAAATGCCCGCGGCGGGCGGTATATTGAGCTATATGCGCATCATGAATGTACTCGGCCGGCGGGGGCCGGCATGTAAGCCGTGGCAGGCCGCTGTGGCGGCGTGTCTTGCAACGCAGTTCGGGGTGGCCCTGTTTGCAATGCAGGGAGCTGAGCCGCTCGCGGCCGAGGAGCCGCCCGACACGGCGCCTGATCTGGAGACCATGCTTCCCGGGGCGGTCGCTCCGGGGCAATACGCGGTGGCGACCCGCGATCCGCTGGCCACCGCGGTCGGCGAGCGGTTTCTTGCCGACGGAGCTAACGCGGCCGATGTCGCGTTCGCGATAGCGGCTGCAATCAGCGTCAGCGAGCCGCATTTCTCTCATTTTCTCGGGGGCGAAACCTGGGCGCTGTACTATGAGCAGGAGAGCGACTCGGTATTCGCACTCGACGGAGTGGGGCCGGCCGGCTCGCTGGTTGACCTGGAGTTCTTCCGAGATCCCGAGCTGAACACCGATTACGGCCCGCACCGCGTGATCGTACCCGGCGCTTGGGACGGCTGGATGGTGTGGCTTGAGCGTTTCGGAGAGCGTGAACTCGACGAGCTGATGGAGCCTGCGCTCGAGATGGCGGAAGACGGGGTGCCGGTCACGCGCAGTATGCGCGGCTTTCTGCTGCAGGAGCGCGACAACATCCGCACCGCCCGGCACACCAGGGAGGTCTTCCTCGACGATGAGGGCCAGGTTCCTCAACTCGGTGATACCCTTCGGCAGGAGGACCTTGCCCGAACGATGCGTGGTCTTCGGGATGCCTACCGCTCAGGCGCCGAGCGTGACGGACGGAGCTCCGGTTTACAGGCTGCACGCGATCGCTTCTATCGTGGCCCCATTGCCGAACAGCTGGTCGAGTTCCTCGAGCAGGATAACGGGTTTCTGACACGGGAGGATTTCGCGCAGTTCGAAGCTGAGATTCGCGATCCGATCAAGACCGATTATCACGACCTCACCGTCTATCAAGCGCCCCCCAACAGTCAGGGGATCTCGATGTTGATTGCGCTGAACATCCTCGAGGGGTTCGATTTTTCCGCGCTAAAGCCCCAGGACCCGAAGGCAATTCATCGTATTGTCGAAGCAACCAAGCTCGGTAAGATCGACGTGTATCATTACGTCGGTGACCCCGACCGCGTGTTCGTTCCGGTTTCTACGCTGCTGTCTCCCGAATATGCAGACGCACAGCGGAACCGTATTCGCGACGATGCGGTATTGGAGTGGCCGGCCGGCGGGGGTATCGAGGTCATGCGCGAGAACAACACCACGACCTACGCGGTTCGTGACCGGTACGGGAATGCCGCAGCGGTAACCACGTCCACCGGCGCGCAGTTCTTCGTCGGCGGCGAGACCGGCATTCTGCTCAATCAACGCATGGCCAACATGGAGATAACGCCGGGAAATCCGAATCTGATCGAACCGGGGAAGAAGGTGCGTCATACCGTGAACCCCTATATGGTGATGCGCAACGGTCAGCCCTATTTCTGGGGCGGCAACACCGGTTACGATACGCAGCCCCAGGGGCAGATCCAGCAGTTCATGCACATCGTCGAGTTCGGCATGTCGCCGCAGGAGGCGGTTGCGCAACCGCGCTACATAACGCATGCTTTCCCTGCTTCGACGATTCCGTACGAAGCCAGTAACGAGCTGTTTCTGGAGCGCGGCTTTCCCGTCTCGGTGCGTCGGGAGCTTGAAGAGCGCGGCCACAAGCTCGGCAGAAGCGCCATAATCGGGAATGCCAACATCATCATGGCTGATCCCGAGACAAACCTCCTGCGCTACGGCGCGGACCCGCGCGGCGAGAATACGGGAGCGTTGGGTAATTGAGATTGTTGCGAGCGATTGTCATAATTCCTGCTGGTACGGTTGGAGGAGTGGTACTGATCATTATGCTGGGACTGTTTGTGCATAGCGAGCCGATTGAACACCCCCCTGCGCTGGCGGCGTACCCGCAGCCGGCAATCATCGGTCACCGAGGCGCGCCGGGGCATGCTCCGGAGAACACGATCTACGGGTTCGAGCGCGCGCTGGAGCTGGGAGCCGACGTGCTGGAGATGGACATCTGGATGACCGGCGACGAGAAGGTGGTGGTAATGCATGATCGGACGGTGGACCGCACCACCGACGGAAGCGGACCTGTTGCGGAGCATTCCTGGGACGAAATCCGCGAGCTCGATGCCGGTCACTACTATCGCACCGGACCGGTCGGAGACTATCCTTACCGCGATAGAGACATCACGGTTCCCAGCCTGCGCGAAGTGTTCGAGCGCTTCCCTGATGTCCCGATTCTGATTGAGGTCAAGCCGAACAGCCCCGAGGCAGCCGTCGCCGTAGCCGATCTCATCCGGGAGTTCGATCGCGCCGACAACACCGTGGTAGCCTCGTTTCACAGAAGGCCCACCACCGCGCTGCGCGAGCATGCGCCGGAGATCGCCACCGGCGCTTCGCGCAGGGAGGCCTCGCGTTTTATGGCGTTGAGCATTGCGCGGCTCACCGCCTTCTACCGCCCGGCGTACGAGGCATTGATCGTGCCGGAACGAACGCGGCGGTTTCACGTAACCAGCCCGCCGGTACGCCGGGCGGCCGGTCTGCGCGGGCTGAAGCTCCTGGTGTGGACGGTGAATCACCCGGCGCAGATCCGGCGCCTCCTTGAGCAGGGGGTCGACGGCATCGTTACCGACTATCCCGATCGTGTGCTGCGCGAGGCCGAGGCTATGGGGCTGCGATGAAGGCGCGCACGACGATTCGCCCCGAACGGGATCTCGCACAGATACTGCACAGCGTTGAACGACCGGAGCGCTATATCGGCGGAGAGGCCGGGCAGACGGTCAAGTCGGGCTCCGGTTTGCTCACGGTGGCGATCTGTTTTCCCGATCTGTATGAGATCGGGATGTCGAACACCTCGATCAAGATCCTCTACACGCTGCTGAACGAGTTGCCCGGGGTGCGCTGTGAGCGGGTATTCGCGCCGGCGGTCGATTTCGAGCAGGCACTGGCGGCGCACAACCTGCCGCTCTATACGCTCGAGAGCGGTACACCCCTGCACGCCTGCGATCTGATCGGGTTTTCGGTGGGTTACGAGCTCTCGGCGACGAACGTTCTCGCCGTGCTCGCCTCCGGTGCGGTGCCGCTGCGCGCCGCCGAGCGCGGCGAACAGGATCCGATCGTGATCGCCGGTGGCCCCGGACTAGCGAATCCGCGGCCGTTTGAGCGTTTCTTTGACGGCGTCTTCCTGGGGGAGGCAGAGGGCAAGCTTCCGGCGATCACGACGCAACTCGCTGAGCTGAAGCGGCGTGGAGCCTCGCGGGCGGAACGGCTGCAGGCGGTGCGCGAGAACCCGCACGTGTGGTACGCCGACCGTCCGAATCGCGCACGGCGCGCGGTCTGGACCGAGTTCGGGGCGGGACCGCATCTGGTTCGCTTCCCGTTGCCGGCCTTCAAGGTGGTGCAGGATCACGGAGTGATCGAGATCATGCGGGGATGCCCGCACGGGTGCCGGTTCTGCCAGGCGGGTATGTATTATCGGCCGTATCGCATGAAGCCGATCGAGGCGATCGTCGCCGAGGCCGATCACCTCGTCTGCGATTACGGGTATCGAAGGCTCACGCTGTCGTCGTTGAGCTCGGGAGACTACACCGCAGTCGCCGAGCTCGTGACGGTGCTCAACCGGCGCTACAGCGGCATGGGCGTCTCGTTTCAGCTGCCGTCGTTGCGGCTGAGCTCATTCACGCTGCCGATCCTCGAGCAGATCTCAACCGTGCGTAAGTCAGGGCTCACGTTCGCGATTGAAACGCCCACCGAGCCCGGGCAGGCTGCAATCGACAAGGACATCTCCCTGCCGCGGACGATCGAGATCCTGGAACAGGCCAGGGAATCCGGCTGGCGTAGCGCCAAGTTCTATTTCATGCTTGGTTTGCCGATTCCGGGGAGTGAGTCCGAGGTCGACGATATCGCCGAGTTCATCGCCGCGGTGCGCAGCAAGGTCAGGATCGATGCCCACCTTGCGGTGAGCACGTTCGTCCCGAAACCGCACTCGGCGTTGCAGTGGGCGCGGCAGCTGGGTGAGTATGAAGCGCTTGAGCGTATACACGCTCTGCGCAGCAAGCTGCCTCGCAACGGGGTCAAGCTGACCTACAACTCACCGTTCCAATCGCTGCTCGAGGGAATCATCACGCGCGGCGACGCCGGAGTTGGGGCGCTCATCGAGGACGCGTTCCACCATGGAGCGCGCATGGACGCCTGGGACGATCGGCTGGACCGGGAGCTCTGGCGCGCGGTCTTCGCACGCGCCGCGGTCGACCCGCAGGACCGGTTTCTCACCGCACGAGAGCTCGACGAGGAGCTTCCTTGGGATGTGGTCCTTAGCGGGGTGAGCAAGCGATACCTTGGGCGCGAGTGGGAGCGTAGCCGGCTCGGCCTGCGCAGTGAGCGCTGTGCGCCGGAATGCCCGGACAGCTGCGGGATCTGCAATCGTAACCTCGGCGTCAGGAACGCCGAAGCGATCGTGCCGGACTCGGTGCCGGCGCTCGAAACGGTGGGCGGCGTACAGGGACAACGTGGTCGGGAATCGGTACTGATGTTCGTGTTCACGAAGCTCGACGGAGCAGCGTTCATCTCACATCTCGGGCTGGTACAGAGCCTGGAACGCGCCCTTTCAGCAGGCGGGCTGCACCTGCATTACACCGGCGGTTTCAATCCGCATCCCAAAATCGAGTTCGCCCAGCCGCTTTCGGTCGGGGTTGAGTCCGAGGGTGAGCTCTGTCGTGTTCGGCTGTCGGCGTGGTATGACGACACTGAGTTGGCGGTGGCACTAGGGCGAATGGCGCGAACACTGCCGCATGGAATTGAGGTCCGGGAATATGAGCTGCTGCCGGCGTTCGACGGCTCCGGCCGCAAACAGCCGGCACTGATGCAGGCGCTGCGAGCCGCGCACTACCGGGTATGGACCGCAGCGGCGGATGGCCCCGGACTCGATGCGATAGCGGCGGCGCTGGAACCGTACGCCGACTCGATTGAGCGCGGTGCGCAGGCGGACGGTCTCGAGTTCGTACTCGACGGCGGGAACGAAAGCCCACCGGGAGTGGCCAAATTGCTGCGCCGGGCGCTCGGCGAGGCCGGCTTTCGTGCGCTGCGGGTACGGCGGGTTGCCTGTTATGCGGGCCCTTCACGGCAGGAGTTTCTCACGTATTATCGTAACCTTGTCGCCGGCGGCGTCGGCTACCAGCGGTAGCCTTCGTTATAGAATACGCGACGGTGCCGGTGAAACTTCTGTAGGTAGCGCTGCCGCCCTTTGACTGCAAACAGAAATCCGAACACGAACCCGCCGATGTGGGCGAAATACCCGATATTCGTCCCGACTCCGCCCGCGATCGTGAGCACGCCGGAGAACAATTGCAACAACGCCCAGACGCCGACGAAGATATAGGCCGGTAGCTTCGCGCTCATCAGAAAGAACCCGATCGGAATGATCGTCAGCACGCGAGCTAAGGGGTAGAGGACGATATAGGCGCCCAGCGCCGCCGAGATTGCGCCGGAAGCGCCGATCAGCGGAATGGCCGGATCAGGCATGAAGACCGTCTGGGCGAACGCCGCAATGCCGCCGGAGACGAGGTAGAACAGGAAATAGCGGACATGGCCGAACGCATCCTCGACGTTGTCGCCGAATACGAACAGAAACAGCATGTTGCCGATAAAATGTACGAAGCCGCCGTGCAGGAACATGCTTGTGAAAACTGTGTCCCAATATGCTACCGGATTGGAGAAGAAGCGCTCGGCAATGAATCCGTACTCCATCACGAACGCCTCAGCCTGCGGAAGCGGCAAGCGAACCTGGTGCACGAACACGACGGTGTTGACGACGATGAAGACTGTGTTGACGATGGGAAAGCTCTTACTCTGCAGATAGTCCTTGACCGGCAACATCTACGGCTCCTTCACCGGGAATCGTACCCAAAACCGCGGCGCGCGTTACCCGCGCGGCGACACACGCACACCCACCTATTGTAACCCTATCCCGTTCTGTTGACGACGGCAATTGGGCGTGACTATAGTATGGCAGTATGGCCTGAAAGGAGACGTCATTGGGTATTCACACGTACAAGATACGGATCGATCACGAACAAGGCCTGCGCTGCCGAGCGACTGCGCGCGGGTTTGAGCTCGTCATGGATGAGCCGAAATCACTCGGCGGTACCGATAGTGGCATGACGCCGCTGGAGGCGCTCCTGAGCTCGCTGGGGGGCTGTATAGCGATAACTGCCAAGGCCCACTCGCGCAAGGTCGGTGTCAAGCTTGAGTCCTGTAGCGTATCGGTCGAGGGTGACCTGGATCCCGCCGGGTTCATGCTCAAGAGCGACGAGGTGCGTAGCGGGTTTCAGCAGATCAGGGTGGCGTTGTCGGTGCAGGCGGACGCGTCCGATGAACAGTTGCAGGAGCTCATCGAGCTGGTGGAGCGAGCCTGTCCGGTTTCCGACAGCCTGCGCGGTGTGGAGATCGAGGCGCGGGCGGAACGCGCTTGAGTAACGCAACGCTCGCTCCCGGTTATTCGTTGCCAGATCTCGAGCGATCAGGAGGTGGTCATGCAGGTTGCAGTGTTGAGTGACATTCACGATAACATCTGGAATCTCGAGACAGCGTTGAAGCAGCTGCAGGATGAAGGTGCCGAACGCCTGTTGTTTCTGGGGGATTTCTGTGCGCCGTTTACGCTTGCACAGCTCGCAGAGGACTTCGGGGGACGGATCGACTGCGTGTTCGGCAATAACGACGGGGACCCTTTCTTGATTACGCGCGTAGGGTCCAACTATGAGCAGGTGCACCTCCACGGGCCGTTCGCCGAGCTGGAGATCGACGGCAAACAGGTTGCGCTCCAGCATTACCCCGAGATCGCGCTGCGGCTGGCCGAAAGCAGTGCCTACGATGCGGTGTTCAGCGGACACGACCACAAGCAGTACCAGCACGAACTCGGAAAAACGCTCTGGGCGAACCCGGGCGAGGTGATGGGTCGATTCGGATCGCCGAGCTTCGGTGTCTGGGATACTGCGTCCGGACGCTTTCGCCATGTGTCGATCGGGTGAACGGCCTCAGTGGTGATTGCATCCGGCGGGTGCGCAGGTTGACCGGGTGACACGCAAGGTTTTCCACAACGCAACGATCATAACCCTCGATGAGCGTGACTCTGTCGTCGGCGGGCTGTGCACTGAGGGAGAATGGGTAACGGCGCACCTCGGCAGCGGCGGCGCAGGGGACGGAGGCGGCGCCGAGTACATCGATCTCGGCGGCGCTTCCGTGCTTCCGGGGTTCAACGACAACCACCTGCATGCGCTGGTCATGGGCGACCATGCGGCCTATCCGGATCTCAGCGGGTTGGATGAACGCGGCATCGTTGAAGCCCTGCGCGCGCGCTACGACGGTGCGGGTCGCAGGGAGACCGTGATTGGGTTCGGGTGGGATTATCCGTTCTGGCCCGAGCCGCACCGCCGGGTGCTTGATACGGTGTTTCCTGACAATCCGGTCGTTCTGTTTCAGTTCTCCGGCCATGGCGCCTGCGTCAACACGGCAATGCTCAAACGGATGCGCCTGGACAACTACCGGGGCGATCCACCGGGAGGGCGCATTATGCGCGACGAGGCCGGCGCACCTACCGGCGTCCTGACCGACGGCGCAGTTGAGCCGCTTCACAACCGCCGGTTCAACGAGTTGAATGGCAATCCGAGGCTCGCCACCGAGCGCTTGCGTTATGCGATGCGTGTCTTCGCTGAACACGGGATCACCTCGGTACAGGACAACACCTGGAACCTGCTGTCGGTATGGTGGCTGAACCGCCTCTACCGCCGGCACGAGATGAGCGCTCGGTTTCGATGCTGGCCGCTGGGGACGCGGGGGATGATGCAGGCGGCGATGCGGCTTGCGCCGTACCGTTCCGGCTGGGTCATGCCCGGACCGCACAAGTACTTCCTCGACGGGGCGTTTTCTACCAGAACAGCCTGGCTCATAGAACCGTACGCCGGGGAGCCCCAAAACTACGGGACTCCGGTGCTGCACGGGGGAGCGCTCAGGTCTGTCCTGCGAACCACCGCACGTCGGGGGCGTCAGGCCGCGTTTCACGCGATCGGGGATCGCGCCGTACGCGAGTTCTTGGACGCCGTCGAGGAGGTCGCCGAGGAATACCCGCGGATTAGCGAGCTGCGCCTGCGTCTCGAGCACGCACAGTTGATCGACCCGGCCGACACACCACGCCTCAGACGGCTTGGAATCCTGATCGCGGCGCAGCCTCACGCACTCTCCTCGCCGCAGAAAGACCGGGAGTTGCTCGGGAGCGAGCGTGCCGCGCGCGCGTATCCGTATCGGAGCCTGCTCGACGCCGGTGTTCCGCTCTCGTTTGGATCGGACGCGCCGGCGGAGCGGTCGATCGCACCACTGCAGGCGCTGCAGTACGCCGCGACGCGCCCGGGCCCCGAGCAGATCACGGTGTTGGAGGGGTTGCGATGCTACACAACCGGCAGCGCCTACGCCGAGGGTGCCGAGCAGGAAAAAGGAACACTCGCGCCGGGGATGCGTGCCGATTTCGTGGTGCTGTCCGAGAATCCACTGCAGGTTGATCCGCACGAGCTCGGAGCCATCCGCGTGTTGCGGACCGTCGTGGGCGGCCGGGAAGTGTATCGGAGTGCGGAGCTCGCTTGACACCTGCCGGGCGCTACAGGAGGCGGTCGATAAGCTCGCGGTGTGCCGGAAACCGTTCGCGAAGCTGCTTCGCGCCCTCCATTGTGAAATCGGCGAACTCGAAGCCCGGCGCGACAGTGCATCCTACCAACGCGAAGTTCGAGCTGTCGGTGACGGTGGCGCCGAACCAGCACTCCCCAGGAACGACAACCTGGTACTCTTCGCCCACCGAACGGTCGGCGCCGAGTCGGAGCTCGCGGTAGCATCCGTCATCTTCAAACAGGTGAATCCGTACGCCGCTGCCCTCATAGAAGTGCCAGACTTCATCGGAGCGCAACCGGTGCAGGCGCGAGACCTGGTCGCCCGGGAGCAGAAAGTAGATAGAGGTGCTGAACGGTCGGGGGCCGCCGTAGCGCTCCGGCAGCGCTGCAGTTTCAATCTGCTCCTCGCTGCGGTAGGTCTGTCTGAAGAATCCTCCCTCGGGGTGCGGTTCGAGTTGCAGATAGCTGATCACCTCTTCGGCGGCCCTATCCATGCGTGCCTACACTCGGTTCCCTTCATTGGCCGCGAACAGGCACTCGGCGAGCTCCGCAAAACCGCCGCCGCCGCGCCGTTCGGTAACCCATCGAGGTTCCGCCGAGAGCCGGCCACTGAACTCGCGCACATTGGCAACGCCGACCGAGTTCGGGAAGTAGCCGAACATCGGTGCGTCGTTCGGGGAGTCGCCGCAGAAGACTATGGCATCGCGGTGCAGATCGAGATCGACGCCAAAGGTTTCCTCGAAGAAGATTCGTGTCATTGTGAGCTTGTCGTATTCGCCGAACCAGCCGTTGACATGGATTGAGCTGATCTTTGCGTGGGCTCCGGCCGCTTCAAACAGCTCCTGAATACGCTCAACCGCCTCCTGCGGCAGGGGTGGAACGTCTTCGGTGAAATCTATCGCTAAGTCGGCCTCGCGGTACGCCTGGTCCGCGGCAATCGCGCAGCCGGGCACCTCGCGCAGGATCTGCTCGCCGAGCTCGTTGAGTTTCTCCCGGTCTGCCCGGCGCTGCTCGGGGGTCTTCGAATAGCGGCGCAGCATGTGTCTTTCGCTGCGGTCATAGCGAAAGTACATCGCTCCGTTTTCTCCGACCACGCCTTCCACCGGCCACATCCGCGCGATGTGATCGCACCAGCCGGCCGGGCGCCCGGTGATCGGTATGACCGCGATGCCCATCGTCGCAAGCCGCTCGATGGCACTGTAGGCGCACGCCTCGAGCAGCCCCTCGGTGGTGAGGGTATCATCAATGTCGGTGAGCACAAAACGGACCTGCCTGCGGTCGGCGAGCGGAAATGCCCCGAGCGGCTGCATGCGCGTTTCGACGGTTCCTTTCTCCATGGTCTGCTCGTCCTATATGGTCTGCTCTTCCAGCCGTCGGCTCTGCACCCGGTCGAGGTGATTGCGCACGTCCTCGGCCTCGTGGTCTATCCCCAGATCCTCGTAGAGGTTGATCGCGTCCTGGTATGAACGCTCGGCCTCCGATAATTTATCGCGTGCCTCGTGCACGACGCCGTAGACAACGTACGCCTGAGCCAGCCGGCGCATCGACTGTGACTCGCGCAGGTGCTCGATTGCCTGAGAGACCATTCGTTCGGCCTCCTCCAGACGGCCGAGCTGCAGCAACACGCGCCCGAGCTCTGTCCCCGCCATGCCGGCCCCGGCCCGTGAGCCTGCGCCCGCGAAGTTCTCGATCGCGTTCTCGAGATACTCCACAGCGGTGCGCGGTTGCCGGAGGTTCACATAGGTGAGCCCCAGGTTGAACGACGTATTGGCATAGCCGTGCGGATTGCCCGACTTCTCGTACTGTTCGGCGGCGCGCTCGTAGTACTCGATCGCCGTCTCCGGCGAGTCGCGGCCGATGTGATAGTTGCCGTAGGTGCGATACACGCGCCCGAGCCCATCGGGATCCTCGGCCGCCGTGTAGATCTGCTCCGCGCGCTCGAGCAGGTCCGGAATATCCTCCATGCGGCCGAGCTTATACCGGATCATGGCTGCTTCGGCCAGGATATCGGCCAGGAGCATCTCGTCGGTGATCTCGTCCTCACGATCGAGCACACGGTTCACTGAGGTCAACGCAGCCTGGAGCATCCCGTAACCGTGTTGAAAGTTCGAGAGCGTAAACACCGCCAGTAGCTCATCCTCGGCTGCATCTATATCGCTGAACGCGTTCGCGGTCCGTTCCATTAGCCTCATCGCGTCTCGCACCCGTCCGGATTGGTAGCGGATGATCGAGAGCGTTTGCAACGCTTCGGCGTATGCGCGAGAGCTCGGGCCCTCGCCACCGCGTTCGACGGCGTACTCAAACGCCGCTACCCCGTCACCAGGGCGCCGCACCTCGAAAAACCGGCGGCCGAGAGCGCCTGCGGCCTCAACTGCTTCCACGGTGCTCTTATCGTCGAGCTCACGAAGCGCATCATCGAGACGGCCCTCCGCAAGCTCGCGCGCGAGCGCTTCGCTGTCGGTCTCGGCCGGCGCCGACAGGGCAAGCAGCGTCATGATCGCAACTACCAACGAGAGTCGTACGATACGCACTAAACTCCTCCCGAGCCCGGGGTGTTCCGCGTGGGGCTGCAATACTCGCGGCTTCGAGTGAGGCAGCCCGCTTCCCGGGCGCGTGCTGCACGCCCATGACGCACCGGCGGGCTCTGTCCCCTATAGCGTACCGGTTCAGGGCGAAAAATGCCAGTGCTGTGAGCGTATCGATCGCGCCTGTGGTATTCTTAGTCGGGGCTCACGCCTGGAGCCCGCGAAGCTCGGTATGCTGAGGAGAACAATGGGAGTGAAACGTTATCTCGGTTGCGCGGCGGCAGCCGTGCTTCTGCTGGCGGCGGTGCCGGGATTCGGCGCCGGGGCGAATGAGATCGAGGAGCATTCCTCGCCGGGCGCCGGTCCTCCGGGACAGGGTTCTCCGGGTCAGAGCAGCGAACCGGCGCGTATCAGCGTGGGAGCGGAGGCCGAACTGTCTGCCGCGCCGGATATTGCGTACGCGACCGTGGGGGTTCGAACTTCAGATCCGTCGCTGGAACGCGCCTCGGCAGCCAACAACGAGCGCATGCGCGCGGTGACCGAGGCGCTGCACGAGCTCGAGATCGCCGAACGGGATCTTCGGACCACAGGGTACTCGGTTTCATTTCGTGAGGCGCGGAACCAGCGCCCTCGACAAGGCGATGATGACGAAAGTCCGGGAGCGTATCACGTTTCCAACAATCTGCGTGTCACTGTACGCGAGCTCGACCGGCTGGGAGCGGTGCTCGGGACCGCACTCGAGGTGGGAGCAAATCAGGTCTCCAGCGTCTACTTCGGGTTGGCCGACCGCGAAGCGCTGGCGGCTGAAGCGCGGCGTGAAGCGATGCGGAACGCGCGACAGAAGGCGGAGGAGCTTGCCGAGGTTGAAGGGCTGCGTCTAGGTCGGGTGCTCTACATCGCCGAGCACGACCGTAATATGGCCCGTCCGATGCTGCGCTCAGCGGACGTGAGCCCCGAAGCGGTTCCAATCAGCCCGGGAGAGCTCACCTACAGCGTGCAGGTCTCGGTCAGTTACGAGCTATTGCCGCAGTAGCGCCGAGCGGCTAAGATTGGTCCCGCGGGTGAACTGCGCCGGCAGGCATAATCTCGACGCCGGTAAGAACCCGTTAAGAACCCGGTAAGAATGTGGAGCGTGAAGACGATGCGAAACTCACCGACGGCGACGGCTCTCCGTGCGGGCGTGGTCGGCATTCTGTTGGCGGGCGTGCTCGGCGGATGCGCGGGGCTCCCGGAGCGTGTTCCGGAGTGTCCGGTATCGTTCGCTTCGGCGTTCGAGTTGCAGCGCAGCGGCGAGATGGGGCCGGCGTTGCAGGCCTACAACGCGGTTTTCGCCGGGCTTGAGTACGATCGGCTCCCGGAAACGTGTAAGCCCGTGCTCGCAGAGGGGCAGGCCGGTCGCGGCATGATCCTGCGTGAGCTCGAGGACTACGGCGCTGCGGCGAAGGCGTTCCGAGCCGCCGAGAGCTGGGCGCAGCGGGCTCCCGACGGTGGCGATGATTACCGCCTGTGGCAGTTTGCCGCGGTCGAGCTTGAGCTGTATCACGGCTCCAAGGTCCGCAAGCTGCGTGATGAGCTTTTCGCGCAGCCGCCGCTTCCGGGGCACGACGGCCCGGAGGTGGAAAGCGCGCTGGTTGCCGCGTGGGCGGCGTTGATGCGCAGGCAGGCTGAGCCCGAGCTTGCGGCGGCGATGTACACCCGCGCCGCGGAGAGCGCATCCGCCGCCGGCCGGTCGGACGAGGCCGCGCGCCTCTACCGTCGCAAAGGCAATGCGCACGTCCTGCTGCGGGACAACGGAGCGGCGGCGGCGGCCTATCGGAAGGCGGTTGAGTATGCGCAGGCGGGAGGTAATCCGGCGGTGGAGGCGGAGGCGCAGCGCGAACTAGCCCGTGCGCTCGCGCGGATGCGCGAACGGGATGAAGCCGAGCAAGCGTGGCTTACGGCCCTCGAACTGTACGAGTCACTGGAGCACCCGCCTCACGACCGAGTGGCCGACATCAAGTTCGATCTGGCGGTGCTGTATGAGCTCGAGACAGGGAGAGGCAGCGCACCGGCCAAGTATCGCAAAGCGCTCGAAGCCTACAAACGGTATTTTGATTCCGGCCGCGAGCAGCGGGTCGCGAAGGACTCGGCCCGCCACGCGGATATCGTCCGTCGCTATGAGGCGGTGCGTTTTCGGCTCAGACTATCGGCTACGCAGTCGTGAACCGTTCACCAATGGTGCTTGAAGAAGTTTGCTTCCTCTTCGTAGTGCGCGACGAGCTCTTCGATTTCACGCATCTGCTCGTCTGAATACGTATCAAACCGCTGAGCTACGCGAACGTTCTCCTCGAGCTCCTTCACGGTGGATATACCGACAATCGCCGTGCTCACCGGCAACGAGAGGACATACCCCAGCGCCTGCTCCATGGACGTGATCCCGTCTTCCCGGAAGACGCGCCCGACGGCCGTCACTTTCATCGCGATGATCCCCAACTGCTGCTCCACCGCAGTCTCGAGCAGCTCCTTCTGAAACGGCTTGTAATACGCGTCGGCCGCATTGAGCGAGATCAGCAGCGTATCGAACTGATACTCGCGGATCGCGCGCAACAGGACCTCGGGGTCGCGGTGGCCGCTGATCCCGATATGCGCGATCACTTTTTCGTCCTTCAGCTGCTCTAGAGCGCGAACTGCACCGTTATCGGCAAATGCACGGTTAAGGTCGTCGTGTACGCGGACGTTGTGCAGCTGATAAAGATCGAGGTGATCAGTCTGCAGCCGTTCGAGACTCTGCTCTATGAGGCGCATCGTGCCGTCGTAGCTGCGGTCATGCGTCTTGGTGGCGAGGAAGACCTCCTCCCGCCGGTCGCGCATCACCTCCCCGATGTTGCTCTCGCTGCCCCCGTTGCCGTAACGCGGCGAGGTGTCGATATAGTTCACTCCCAGGTCGATCGCGCGGTTGATGATCTCGACCGCGCGGTCACGCTGGTTGCTCATCTCCACCGTAGCCTCGCCGCCGAGGCTGAACAGCCCGACCGTGGCGCCGGTGCGTCCCAATTCGCGCTGCGGCAGTCCGGCTTCAGTGTCGTCGCCGTTCCCGGTCCCGGCGGACAGCCGCGCCGGCGAAGGGCCGAACCAGGGCACGACCCTGCTCAGCGCGGCGGCTGCCGCGCCGGCCCCTATACTCTTGAGAAAGCGTCGCCTCGAACTTGAATGTCGCATGGTCTGAAACATACCACTCGAATATGGGCGGCGTCAAAACCCCGCAGGTTCTGTTGTCGCAACGCCACCGGCTCGTGTACGATGCATATTCGCGGGGGTTGTGTCCGCGGAAGCGCGAGCTAATCAGTCCGGAACGGCGATGAGCGTATGAAAGCAGAGATTCTTGCAGTCGGCACCGAGCTGCTCATGGGACAGACGGTCAACACCAACGCGGCGGAGATCGCCCGGATGTTGGCCGAGATCGGAGTCGGCGTGTACTACCAGACCATCGTGGGCGATAATCCGCAGCGGCTCGAAGAGGCCGCTCGAACCGCGGTTGGTCGGGCCGATCTGGTGATTGCGAGCGGGGGTCTTGGGCCCACCGAAGACGACCTGACGCGCGAAACGTTTGCGCACGTGCTCGGCGCTCCGCTCGAGCAGCACGAGGGGTGGGCACAGCGGCTCAGGGAGCTGTTCGCGCGCCGCGGTCGGCCTTTTACCGGCAACAACCTACGGCAAGCGATGGTGCCGAGCGGAGCGGTCCTGCTCGAGAACGACAACGGAACCGCTCCGGGCATCTACCTTCAGCGCCCCGATGTGGTGGTGGTCCTGGTTCCGGGGCCGCCGCACGAGATGCGGGCGCTGATGCGTGAGAAGGTCCTGCCGCGGTTGGCTCGGGAGCTCGCCGGAAGCCGACAGGCCGCGGTTCTGATTTCAAAAGTACTGCGCGTAGTGGGCGTCGGTGAGGCGAAAGCTGCCGAGCTGCTGGAGCCGCTTCTGTCGGAGCAGGAGAACCCCACGATCGCTCCGCTTGCCAAGACCGCTGAGGTGCATTTCCGGATCACTGCGCGGGCGTTTGACGCCGATGAGGCGCATCGCCTGATCGCGGAGACTGCGCGGCAGATCCGGGATCGGCTCGGCGATGCGGTGTACGGGGAGGACGACACAACGCTCGAGAAAGCGGTCGGTGAGTTGCTGGTGCACCGCGGTCTGACCGTAGCTACGGCCGAGTCCTGCACCGGCGGCCTGGTGAGTCACCGGCTCACCAATGTGCCGGGGAGCTCGGCATATTTCACCGGCGGTATGCTCACCTACAGCGATGCGCTCAAGGTGAGCGCGCTTGCGGTAGATCCTGCGCTGATCGCGCAGTACGGCGCGGTCAGCGAACAGGTGGCGGAAGCGATGGCAACCGGGGTACGCAAGGCCACCGGGAGCGATATCGGCATCTCGCTGACCGGCATTGCGGGGCCCGGCGGCGGCACCGCCGAGAAGCCGGTAGGCTTGACCTTCATAGGTGTCGCCGATCAGAGCGGAGTGCTGTGTCGCCGCTTTCAATTCTGGGGAGGGCGAGAGCAGATCAAGGTGCGGGCATCGCAGGCGGCGCTCGAACTGCTTCGCCGGCGCCTGCTGGGCGACCGCAACGGCTGAGGTCGGCGGTTCGGTGCCGGCTCGGCGCGGGCGCCCGGCCGCCGCTTTCCGGACTCGCCAGGCTGCGCGTCAGCCTGTCCCGGTGTGGTACGGTCCGAGCGCAGATTGGCGCTGGACGAGCTCATCGTAGCTATCGACACTGAACGGATAGTCCCAGGTTCCCGAGTAGTGTGCTTTCCGACCCCCGAAGCCGATCTTGAACCGATAGAGCCCGTGCATGGGGTGGTACGCGTCGCCGCTCGGCGGAATACCGAACATGTCGTACCATCGGCAGCCGGCGGCTTTGGCGCGGCGAATAGCGTGCCACTGCAGTGCGTAGCTCGGCATCGCCGCGCGGTCCTCGGAGCTTTGAGCGCCGAACAGGTAGTAGGCGCGGCGGCGGTGATGGGCGGTAATGATGCCGCCGAGGAGTCGCCCGTGCTTCCATGCTCCGTACAGGTGGAGTGAGGTCGCCGCGAACACAGGGGCCTCAGCCCCGGCCGGCCGGGACCGGTCGCTTGCGCCGATCGTCATAAACAGATCGCGAAAGTACGATTCTTCCTCGCATACTATCGATTTCCGCTCGCTCGTCTCGCTATACAGACGGTACCAAGCTTCCAACCCTTCAAGCCCCATCTCGGTGACGCTAACGCCGTGCCGCCCGGCGACGCGGATATTGTAGCGGGTCTTCGGGCGCATCGCTGCGAGCAGCTCGTCCTCGCGGCGCCGCAGGTCAATCACCACTGTGTCGGGCGGATTGAGATCGGTAGGGGCCTTCCGCAGGTTGCGGCTCTCGGTTGCAGCGTTCATGCGCAGCTCCCGAATGCGGTCCTGCGGCGGGCCGAGCCACTCGCCGTCGTGATCGTAGTAATCGGGGTCGGTATACGGACTCGCCCACGGGAGATCGAAGCGCACCATCACGCAGTTCTTCGGAAGCTTTGGGCCAATCGCCTCGGCGGTGGCCTCAAGCACCGGCCCCCGTTCCTCAGGCTCCAGGCGCAGCTCGGGACCAAACGGCACATAGAGACACGTTTGCTCAGGGCCTACCGGCCGTGTTATGCCGAGTAGCGCGACCCGGCCTTGCGCAGTGCTCAGTATCAGCCGTCGGCGCAGGTGTCCCCGTCGCCATTTGAACTCCCCCCAGGGCGCGCTCTGCATCAGGTTCGCGTTACCGTACTCTTCCGAAACAGCTTCTTTGTCGGACAGTAAACGTGCGGTTATTCGCATGATCGCGGCTCATTCTCCTCGCTGAACCCGGTTAGCTCCCATCCTGTGCCCAGAACACGAAATCGTAGGGATACGCCGGCAAAGCAACCTGTGCATGCGTCCCACCGGTTTCGGCCGCTACCCCGCCGACCGCGTCGAGCACGTTCCAGGTGTGATCGCAGTCAAGCAGACTCCAGCCGTTGAAGCCACCGTGCGTCTCATCGCGATCGGCACGCGTGCCCTCAGACGGCTCCTGCATCTCTCGCTGATACTTTCCGGTCAGCCACCCGCCTCGCCGCGCGTTGACTTTTGCTCCTGAGCGACCGGGGTATCGATACACCATCGTGTATCCTTACGCCGCTACGGGTTGTAGTACTCGAGCGCTGTGGGCATGAGGTTTTCCAGATTACGCATCCGTGTATTGTCGGCCGGATGGGTGCTGAGAAACTCCGGCGGACCCGGCGCAGTGCGTTGATCGGCCATTCGCTGCCAGAACTCAACCGCCTCACGTGGATCGTAGCCGGCCTTGGCCATGAATATCAGCCCCAGCTCATCGGCCTCGGCCTCCTGTCTCCGGCTGAACGGAAGCAACACACCGACCTGCGCACCGGCACCGTACGCTGCGAGCCACAGGTTGCGGGTTTGCTCCGGCCGGTCGCGCATCGCTGCCCAGAGACCGACTCCACCGAGCTCCGCCAGCAATGCCTGGCTCATCCGTTCGTTACCGTGTTCGGCGACCGCATGGGCGATCTCGTGCCCCATCACCACCGCGAGCCCGGCCTCGTCGCGCGTGATCGGGAGAATGCCGGTGTAGAACACCACTTTGCCGCCCGGCATACACCACGCATTCACCGCCTCATCCTCGACCAGCCGAAACTCCCAGTCGTAGCCGCGTAGGTGGTCTTCCTGACCGCGCGCACGGAGATAGTCCTCCACCGCCTCGGCGATGCGGTTTCCGACGCGTTCCACCATCTCGGCCTCCGGCGTACCGGTCACAACCGGGTGATCCGCCAGAAAGCGATCGTACTGGGTGTAGCTCATCGCGAGGAGCTCGCTTCTGGGGATGAGGTTGAGCTGACGGCGACCGGTCACCGGCACAGTGGCACACGCGACCACCACGACGGTCACGATTACTACGATCGCCGCGAAGCCTTCATACCGCAGTCTTTTCACATCCGTGATCTCCTTAGTGCTTATGCTATGGTGCGCAATCTCGTGCTGTCAAGCTCAGAAAGAGCGAACCGAGTGTTGCCTTATGCAGCGATGTCTGGGTAGTGTAGTGGAGCAGAATACGGGAGGATCCAGTGACCGAGAAACTGTATTACCGCGAGCCGGGGCGGTTGGAGTTCGAGGCGGAGGTGCGCTCGGTTGAGCCTGAGCCACGTGGGGTGCTCGTTGTCCTCGACGGCACCTGCTTCTACCCGGAAGGCGGCGGCCAGCCGGCCGACCGCGGCGTGCTCAATGGAGTGCCGGTAAGAGACGTCCGCAAGCGCGAGGAGGTGATCGAGCACCTCCTGGAGCGGCGCCCGCGCGAGGACGAGATCGCCCCCGGCATGCGCGTCACCGGAATAGTTGACGGTGCTCACCGGTTTGAGTACATGCAACAGCATACCGGGCAGCATATCATCTCGGCAGCCTTCCATGTCCTTTACGGCTATGCCACGGTTGCAGTGCATCAGGGCGAGGCCTACACGACGATTGAGCTCGATGCTGACGCGCTCAGCTCGGTTGAGCTGCGGGCGGTGCAGAAGCTCGCGAACATGGTGATTCGAGATGACCTGCCGGTGAGCGCGGTCGAGGTTTCTGAGGAAGAGCTCGACCGGTATGCGTTGCGCCGGGAGCCGAAGGTGGCGGGTACGGTGCGTGTGGTGCAGGTCGGAGATTTCGACTGTGTGGCATGCGGAGGTCTGCACACCGAACGAACCGGGCTCGTGCAGCTGGTCAACTGTGTTGATCTCGAGCGTATTCGCGGCCGGGTGAGAACCGTGTGGAAGATCGGCGACCGCGCGTTGAAGGATTACCGCGAGAAGACAACGGTGATCAATGAGCTTTCCACGCTCTTTTCGGCGCAGCAGCATGATCTCACCGCGAAAGCCCGCAAGATGGTAGAGGGAGCAGCCGAGCTTCAGAAGCAGCTCGGTGCTACCGAACGTCGTCTCGCCGATGAGCTCGCGCGCCGTCTGCTACGGCAGGCGGCCGAAACCCAAGAGGCGCCCATCATCGTTACGGCCGAGTTCAGCGAAGACAACCCCAAGTTCGTGCGCACTGTTGCCGACAATCTGATCGCCGAACCGGGAGTCGCGGTCTGCCTCGTCAACCGCAGTGGTGATAGGCTACAGTGGTGGGTTGCGGTATCGGACGATATCGAG
>PUPD01000305.1 GCA_003552985.1 Spirochaetaceae bacterium | reverse complement strand
CTCACCTTCGGGAGCATTCAGCAGATCGACGTTACGGCACGCGTCCGCTTCGGCCTGGGGCGAGCGGCGGTGTTCGAGGATCAGCTGATCGCGGACGGTATGGCCCAGGGCGGTGACAGTGGCTCGGCGGTCCTGGACGGTGATAACAACGTCATCGGACTGTTGTTCGCCGGGAGCGCCACATCCACCATCATCAACCGCATCCAGAACGTATTCGCCGCGCTCCGGGTGACCCTGCCGTGAGCTCCGAGCATGCCGACCGTCTCCGGTCGGTGAAACAGAAATACGCGCCGCGCTGGCTGGCGTTTGAAGGCGTCGTCGCCGTGGGAATAGGCACGCGTGATCAGACCCCGTGCATCGTAGTCTCGGTTGCCGAGGAGCCTTCGGCGTTCGCCGGGCGCATCCCTTCCGTGGTAGAAAGCGTGCCGGTTGTGGTTGAGCCCTCCGGCGAGATCGGTCCGCTGGAGTGACCGGCGGCGCCGCCCGCCGTGTGGGGCGCGGGCCGCCTCCGTGCCCTACTCCAGCAGCTGCATCAGGTACTCCCCGTAACCTGACTTCAGGAGAGGCTCGGCGGCGCGGCGCAGGCCGGCTTCGTCGATGAAGCCCATCTTGTAGGCGATCTCTTCCGGGCAGGAGATCTTCAGGCCCTGGCGGTCTTCAATCGTCTTGACGAACAGGGTGGCATCCACAAGCGATTCGTGGGTTCCGGTGTCAAGCCAGGCGAAGCCGCGGCCCATCAGCTCCACGCTGAGGCTCCCGCGCTCGAGGTAATGGCGGTTCACGTCGGTGATCTCTATCTCGCCGCGCGCGGACGGGGTGAGACCCTTTGCGACCTCGATTACCGAGTTGTCATAGAAGTAGATCCCGACCACGGCATAGTTCGATTTTGGCTCGCGCGGTTTCTCCTCAATCGAAAGGACGGTGCCGCCGGCGTCAAACTCCACCACGCCGTAGCGCTCGGGGTCGCGCACATAGTAGCCGAACACCCGCGCGCCTTGTTCTATCTGCGCGGCGTTGCGCAGCATCTCCGGGAGGGCGTGGCCGTAGAAGATGTTGTCGCCGAGCACCAGACAGGCACTGTCGGAGCCGATGAACGACTCGCCGATGATGAAGGCTTCGGCGAGCCCGCGCGGCTCGGCCTGCTCGGCGTAGCTGAGCTTCAGTCCCAGGCGTGACCCGTCGCCTAAGAGCTCGCGAAAGCGCGGCAGATCCTGCGGAGTGGAGATCACCAGGATCTCGCGGATGCCGGCGAGCATTAGGTTCGCGAGCGGGTAGTAGATCATCGGCTTGTCGTACACCGGAAGCAGCTGCTTGCAGATGACCTGGGTTGCCGGATAGAGGCGGGTTCCGTGGCCCCCTGCCAGGATAATGCCTTTCACGTTCTCCTCCTATTCTTTCAGCGGAATCACGAGCCTGAACAGAAGCCCGTCCACCTGTGTGGTGCCCGTTTTGGCGTTGAGCCGCTCGGTGAGGTGACGCAGCATGAAGAACGCCATGGCGTCCAACGGTTCTCCGGTAGGCACCGGGTCTCCGTTGCGGTCGCGCGCGGTGATGGTGAGGACCGCATAACCGTTCTTCCGCCGCAGGTTGATGCCGACCACCGCTGCTGAGGCGAGCTCCCGGCAACGTTCGGCGAGTACGGCGAGCACCTCGGCTGCGATCATCGTAAGGTCAAGCGCAGCGGAAATCTTGAGCCGCAGGGGAGCGACGTCGACGACGGTGCGTCGATCCTCCGGCTGATCGGCCGTGCAGGCGTGGATCTCGGCGAAGTACGGCTGCAGCGCCTCGAAGAGGTGCCGAAGATCGATCGTCTCGTCCTCAGGGCTATCGCTCCGCCGGTCGGCCGGGGAGTGTTCTCGGAGCACCCGATGGGCGGCCACCGTGGTTCGAAGGCGGGCGCGGGTGCGCTCGGCCAGACTCTCAACCGAGGTTTCGGTCAGCGTTGCCGCATGCATCGAGAGCATACTCGCCACGAGGCTCATACAGGCCACCGTGGCAGCATCGGCGCCGGAGCTTTCTTCGTCGGTGAACACATGTCTGAGCGTAATCGTGACCGCAAACAGCAGATCGAGCTCGGCCGCGGTCCAGTTGCGTGCGCGGGTGCAGTCATCAAAGCCGACGAACCCCCAGAGACAGTCGCGGACGAAGATCGGCAGAATCAGGAGTGACTTGATCTGCTGGGCCGCGAGCGTGGGGCGTTCGGACTCGGGGAAGCTGTCTATGCGGCCGTATATCGGTCGGTAGGCGTTGAAATGCTCGAGCCAGCGGCTGTACCCGGCCCGGCGCAACGGGATGTTCTGAAGCTCAGGATTGCCGATCTGCGGCTTGATATCATCGGCAACCCATTCGAAGCGTTGACTTGCATACTCCACGCCGTCGTCTGCGCTGTGGGTTTGGAAGATATAGACCCGGTCCACCTGGGCGGCACGGCCGACTTTCTCGAGTACTCGGGCGAGGGCGGAGTCCAGGTCGGCGGCGGACAGGAGCGCGCGGTGCGCCTCCAATACTTCGGCGGTCACGCGGTCAAGCACGGTGGCGTTGTCGTCTGCTAAGCTCATCTAACCCTCGGGCAGGGCAGGTTCGATTGCGCACCGGCGGTGTGGTGCAAGTTCGTGGTTGATCAATCCATGGTTTCGCAATTTGTACCCCGCTTGTGTTTTTACATACCGCTCCTGTACAGAAGATACCGGGGAAAAGCCTGAATTTCAATATTGTACTGCATTCGTCGAGGACTGGGAATGGGCGGCGCGCGTGGGGGCAGGCGGTGGCGGCGGCGTTGCACCTCGGCCGCGGCTGCGGCGCCACCGCCGGGCGCCCGGCAGCCAGAGCGCCGGCAGGCTGCTGCCCGCGCGCGTCCGGGCCTGCGCCACCGCCGGGCTTGCCGCCCGCCTGCGGTTATCCCTTGCGGGCCCGGCACCCTCGCACGCAGGCTCCTATTTCACCCGCTATTTCACCGGTTCCCAGCCGCCGGACTGCTCGGAGGCAAACAGGGCGTCGAGGACCTGCTGGTTTGCGAGCGCATCCTCGGGCGGGGTCGGGACCGGGCCGCCGGTTCGCACGGCATTTGAGAAGGCTTCAAACTGCAGGCGGTACTGATCCACAGCCGGAAACTGCACATCGCGGGTGCCGTGGGATGTAGTGACGGTCATGGTGGTGGGAACGTCCGGCGGCGGGGTGAACGGCACGGGGATCACGATCTTTCCGCTGGTGCCGAAAACCGTAACACCCTGGCCGCGGTAGTGACGGGTGCCGACGGTGAAGACTGCATGCGCGCCTTCGAAATCAAGCATCCCGGAGGTGAGCCGGTCGGTCTCGTCATTGGGGTCGCGCTCAATCAGGCTCACGACTCGCCTGGGCTCGCTACCGATCAGAAAGCGGGCGCTCGAGACGGCGTAGCAGCCGATGTCGTACAGCCCGCCGCCGCCTATCTCGCGGATGTTGCGGATGTT
>PUPD01000017.1 GCA_003552985.1 Spirochaetaceae bacterium | reverse complement strand
TGCGCAGGTCAACCCATACCAGGCGTCGATCACTTCCGGCCCGCTGCACCCCAACCGCATAGCGCTCGTTTACGAACGTCGGATGGTGTAGCCCCGAGGCGTCGGGGATCCTCTGCACGCCCGTTTCTTTCCGCCACAGATACAGCTCCGCCGACTGCCGTTGCGGTCCGCGGTGCCGCATCGTCGTGCGATACGCGCTGAACAGGATTAGTCGACCGTCCGGCGATACATCAAAGCTTGCCCCATCGACCAGCGCTCCGGTTCTGATCACTTCCTGCTCTGCAACGCCCGGCTTGAATGGGAACCTCACGATTGCAGCCGGACGGTCAGGCCGGGTGCGGAAGGTGTAGAGGCCACGTTCGGTGATACGGGGCAGATGATAGTCTCCCACAATCGCCGGGCTCACCGCCTTCCCGGTCGGCAAAGACCGTCGCCAGCCGAAGCGTTGCTCGAGCCGGCGCGTCATGAACAGAAAGTTATGCTCGGCCGAAACGCCGGTAACGCGCTCAATCGCACGCTCCCAGCTGTAGATCGGAAACCGCAGGTACTCCTGCTGGATGCGCGCTACCACATCAGCGCCGTACTCGGCGGTCAGGTAATCGATCAATAGATAGCCTGCAACGTAAAACCGGCCACGGGGCGGCCGGTACGAATCAAAGCCGGCGCGGGCATAGTCGAACATCTGATCTTCGATCATCGGTGCCGCATAATAGTGCTCAAAATACGGCGAGCGTCCCCGCCCGCCCCGGCTGAAGCGCGTTTCACCCTCCACCGCCACACCTTCGATCGCCCATCCGGGCATAAACAGCCCCGGGAAGGCAAGAACCGGTTCACCGAACACGCGGCTGAGGAGGTGTAGCGCTCCCTGCTCATACATGAGGTGCAGATGATGGATGAGCTCGTGCACAAAAACGAGGTACAGCCAGTTGTCGGTGCGAGCCCCAACCCATGGAGTCGTCGGCGCCGCTACATGCACCGCGATATGATTAGGCGGCAGCGGCATGAAGTACCCGTTGGCGGCGTCCGTGCGTCCGTTGATCCAGACGTGGATGCGGCGCTGCGGCCGGTTTTCAAGGTAGCGCGCAAGCTCATCGAACACCTCGTCGGCGTACCCCGCTATCTCGACCGCGCTGTCTCGATCGCGCGGTTCATAGATAATGCGGAAGTGCTCGGTATCAAGGCGACGATAGCCTCTGAACGGCGCTCCGGCCGCGGGCTCGCGATCGACGCCGGCTGCCGGAGTAGCCGTCGCGGCGCCCGCCGTAGGATGTTCGGCGCCGCCCCACGGCTCGGATGGCGCGGCGGCAGCCAACACGGCACCGGCTAAGACGAAAAGAGCCGCGCCTACCGCCGCTCGCACCGCTGCAAAGGATTGAAAATACACGATCGCCCTACTCCCGCCACTTTGTATTGCCCGGAAGTATACCGTATGCTCACTGGTAAACACAGCGCCTACAACCGTATTCAACTGTGTTGTCGGCTTTTGCGCAACTACAGAATTTATGCTACGATTGTATTAAACGAGTAGTTGCGCTATCGATACGAAGACACTTTCTCGCGAAGGTTGGTATCCGGCGCACAGCATAGACCATGCACGGCGGCATACCGACTGCAAGCCTGCACCTCATAACCGCCACCCCCGCAGATCACCCGAGACGCCGGACCGCCACTGGTAAGGAGGGCGCGATGCTGACCTACCTTGAAAAAGGAACCAGGTTGCTCGGCGAAGCGGTTGTTCGTAAGGTGCTCGACTATATCGAGAAGGACCCGCGGAAAAATCTTCCCAAGGCGATCGATCTGCTGCTGAAGGCCCCGATAGCCACACAGCACAAAGAGATCCTGCAGGGGCTGAGAGAGCATAACGAGTTCTTCGAACATATGGCCGAAGTCCTCGACCCGGCGGTTCTCAAGAAGTTCTTCATTACGTTTCTGTTCAATACCATGTTATACGGCATTCCCAAGCAGTACAGAATGGCGGAAGAAATCGGTGCTTTGGTTCCGTACTCAATCCTAATCGACCCGACCAGCCGCTGTAACCTAAACTGCGTCGGCTGCTGGGCCGGAGCCTACACCCACCACGACAGCCTCAGTTTGGAGGAGATGGATCGAATTATCACTGAGGCCAAAGAGCTGGGGATCTATTTCTTCCCGATCTCCGGCGGCGAGCCGTACCTGTGGCCGCACCTGCTGCAGCTGTTCGAAAAGCACAACGATGCGATCTTCATGACCTACACCAACGGTACGCGCATCGATGCCGAGATGGCGGCCAAGCTTGCCGAGCACGGTAACGTCTCCCCGGCGATCAGCCTTGAGGGCCCACGTGAGGTCACCGACGCCCGTCGCGGTAAAGGCGTCTTCGATAAGGTGATGGCGGCTATGGACAACCTGCGTGCGGCCGGCGTTCCGTTCGGGTTCAGCGTGACGCTGACACGGCAGAACTGTGAGGCTGTCGTCAATGCGGAGTTCCTCGATCTGATGGTCGAAAAGGGCGCGCTCTACGGTTGGTCGTTCCACTATATCCCGATCGGCAAAAACCCGGATTTCTCGCTCATGCTGACGCCTGAACAGCGCAGTTGGCTCGTGCAGGAGGTCCGCACTCTGCGAAGCACGCGCCCGATCCTGCTGGTAGACTTCTGGAACGACGGAGCGTTTACGCACGGCTGCATCGCGGGCGGTCGTTACTTTTTTCACATCACCGCCAAGGGCGATATTGAGCCTTGCGCTTTCGTGCACTTTGCAAGCGATAATATCAAAGGCAAGAGCCTAAAGGAGGCGCTTCACACGCCGCTTTTCAAGGCTTATCAGAAGCGCCGGCCGTTCAGCAACAACGTGCTGAGGCCCTGCCCCTTGATCGACCAACCCGATATCCTGAGAGAGATCGTGGCGGAGTCCGGCGCGAAGCCTACCCACGCAGGCGCCGATGCAACCATTGTCGGCAAGCAAGCAGCCGAAATGACGAGAATCGCCGAAGCCTGGCGGCAACGGACCGAGGAAGCCCACCTCGAGGAAGCGCTCGAGGACTGCGCTCCGTACTATTTCGACGAGCTTCGCGAGATCGGGGGCAACCTAGACCGGAAGCAGGTTGGAGCCGAGCGCTGAGAATAGCGGGTGCGCCACAGCGCCGGCCGGACAATGCAGCCGATCACGAGCAGCACCTGGCCCCCCCAAAGATTAGCTCAACTCAGAAACCTGTCGTACTTGGTGGAAAACGGGTCCGTAGGAAGGTATGCCAGAAAGAGCTTCAACTTGCGACTCTGCAGAGCTCGCTACGGACGCCTACCCTCTCACGCTAAGTACAAGCAACCGAGGACGTCACCGTCGGTAACGCGATTGAGAGCGCTGCAATGGTTCCAAGAACGCGCGATATCGAATTGCTTTGACAACGGTCAGAACTCATCATAGCATATCAAGTATTCCAGACCGGAGGCTCTGTCGGGGCCCACAGATCTGCGGGGAGGCGAGAACACCATAGAGACGCGTGAATCATATAATGCACAGGCTGGAAGGGGAGGAAGAACTGATGGAGACCAACATTGACCGAATCAAACGAGACTTGGAGAACCTGGCGAAGTTTACGGCTGAAGGTGAAGGTATCACGAGGTTCTCGTACAGCGAACATGATAGGCTGGCCCGAAACTACCTCCTGGATGAAATCACGCGGCTTGGGCTCCACGTGACGATCGACGGGGTCGGAAACATCAGGGCTCGGCTCGACGGAAGCGACTCCGATGCTCCAGCGGTTATGGCCGGCTCTCATATCGACTCGGTATTGCACGGCGGCAAATACGACGGCGCCCTCGGAACGGTTGCAGCATTGGAGGCGATTCGGGTGATGTCTGAGCAGAAGTTCGACAACACACATCCGGTTGATCTGGTGATCTTTTCCGAAGAAGAGGGCTCTAACTTCGGGTCGACTCTCGCCGGTAGCAAAGCGATGGTCGGGAAGTACACTGTTGAGGATCTGAAGACGCTTAAGAATCCTGAAGGCCGCTCGATGTATGACATGGCTAAGGACGCCGGATTCGACCCGGACGCGATGCCTCAATACGTCCTGAAGCCGGGCGAGTTGAAGGCGATGTTGGAGCTCCATGTGGAGCAGAGCGTCGTCCTGGAAAATGAGAAGGCCTCGATAGGTGTGGTAGAGGCGATTGCCGGCATGAAGACCCTTAAGCTGACGTTCGGTGGGGTTGCTAATCACGCCGGCGCCACTCCGATGACTCTCAGGCAAGACCCAATGGTCGGAGCGGCGACGGTCATTGTCGAGATCGAAAAGCTGGTCAAGAATACAGCGTTGAGCACGACGGTCGGGACTGTTGGGAGGATCTATTGCCGGCCGAACGTCCCCAATATCATTCCCGGTGAGGTTGTCTTCACGCTCGACGTTCGCGATGTAAACACCAAGGGTATTGAGATCGTGGTTTCGGAGACCGAGAAGATGGCGGCAAAGCTGGCGAAAGAACGCGGTCTGGAACACCAGGTGGAGTTAATCGGCGAGTCTCCGGTGGTAGTTCTGGATGAGAAGGTCGCCGATGTTGTGGAGAACGCAGCGAGGAAGAAAGGCTACGAGTACCGGCGGATGAACAGCGGTGCCGTCCACGACTGCGCGATGTTGGCCGGTCTAACCTCAGTGGGCCTGATCTTTGTACCGAGCATACAAGGACGCAGCCACGTTCCGGAGGAAAACACACACGAAGAAGATATAAGGAAGGGCTGCGATGTGATGCTGGAGACTGTCGCAACACTGGCGAAATAGACTTGCGAGGGGGAGGTGAGCAGCAGGCAAGGAAAGTCAATGTTCAGAGAGCTCTGCGGTGATTGGGTTGCAACACATAAGTAGTATCAGGAGGTGGCAGCGTGGAAGACTATTTGGCAATTGCAAACGAGTGGGGTTTATGGATTGCCGGTGGGCTAATGGTTGCGGTCGCACTGATCCAAGTGCTGCTCTACTATCGGCAGTTGTTTGTGGCTGCAAAGACCGTGGATGTCACGAACGAGCAGTTGAAACAGGCCTTCCGGACCGGAGCCGTAACGGCGATTGGACCTGTGCTGGCGATATTCGTCATCATGGTCGGACTGATGTCCGTGATCGGGGGACCAATGGCCTGGATGCGCCTTTCGGTGATCGGGGCAGCCCCGACCGAGCTAACTGCGGCCCACGTGGGCGCTGATGCGGCCGGCGTACCGTTCGGCGGCGAAGGCTATGACGTACAGGCGATGGCGGTGTCATGGTGGACTATGGCGATCAACGGTGTGGGCTGGCTGGTGCTGGTCGGTCTGTTCGGACACACCCTTGAGAAAGGCCGAGAGAAGCTCGGCGGCGGCGACACGGCATGGTTGGGGGTGCTTTCGACCGCGGCCATGATCGGTGTGTTCGGTTACCTTAATACCACGAACATCCTCCGGCTGGGTGGACCTCTTATCGCCGCAATCACCGGCGGTATAGCAATGGTGCTTCTGCTTCAGCTGGCTAAGAAGTTTCCACCGATCAAGGAGTACACGTTGGGCATAGCTATGATTATCGGCATGGTATTCGCGGTGCTGTTAGGTTGAGGAGGAGGACAAAACATGAGCGATTCAAGTGAAAACACGAACGCCGGAGCAAATGAGCAATACGACCTTCTCTGGAAACGCCCCGTAATCCGGATCGGGGTGGTTACCATGCTTATCGCAGCCGTTTTGAGTTTCGGTCCGCTGTTGTACCTCTACATCGTGCACGGGGTCTCTATCGATATTCGCACAGCGCTCACCGCCTGGGGTCTGATCGTCGCGATTTTCGGCGCTTTCTACATCGTAGAACCGGTATCGTTCTATCCTATCTTGGGTCTTGCGGGAACATATCTGTCGTTTCTGAGCGGTAACATCTCGAACCTTCGGCTCCCTTGTTCCGCGATGGCACAGGAAGTGGTTGGAACGAAAGAAGGAACTAGACAGGCAGAGATTGTCGGAACGATGGGCATCGTCGGCTCAGTGGTCGTCAATCTCATCGGCGTGACCGCGGCGGCTGTGATTGGGGCATGGCTAATAAGCGTTCTACCGGCGGTGATTACCGATGCATTTCGGAACTACACTGCACCGGCGATCTTCGGAGCGGTCTTCGGACAGTTCGCCATGAGGGAGATTCGATTCGCTCCGTTTGCCTTAGCTATTCCGTTGATAACGCTAGGGTTGCTCGGATTACCGGTTTGGATTGTCATCCCGGCGTCGGTCTTCGGCACCGTTGCGATTGGCCGAGTCTTCTACAAGAAAGGGATCGTGAAACCCAAGTAGGCGAGCTACTGAACGAATCAAGCCACTCGGGCTTGACAGGAGGTCTATTATGATCGAATCCTTCAAAGAGATGGCTGAAGGGATGCAGGATCAGCTTGTCGCCTGGAGGAGAGAACTCCACAAGATCCCTGAAGTCGCCCACGATTTGCCTAAGACCGCCGAGTATATTGCGAAGCGGCTCGAGGAAATGGGTATCCCGCACCGAACAGGTGTGGGCGGCTACGGCATCGTTGCGGTCATCAACGCTGAGAAAGAAGGAAAGACTTTCGGAATCCGTGCAGACATGGACGCACTCGCAATTGAGGAGGAAACCGGACTTCCGTTTCCCTCCGAGCACAAGGGCGCGATGCACGCGTGTGGTCATGATGCGCATATGTCGATGGCCCTCGGGGCGGCAAAGCTTCTGCAGGAGAATCGTGAGTCTATTCCGGGCCGCGTAAAGATGCTGTTCCAGCCGGCGGAAGAGGGGCCGGGCGGTGCAAAGCCGATGATAGATGACGGCGCATTGAAGGACCCCGACGTAGACGTCGTTATCGGCCAGCACATCGGCCACATATTCAAGACCGTTGGCAACGGCCAGGTAGGAGTCGGTAAGGGCGCGATCATGGCGTGCCTGGACAGCTTCAAGCTTCAGATTCACGGCAAGGGTGGGCACGGCGCGATGCCCGACATCACGGTTGATCCCATCATGATCGCGACGCAGATCACGCAGGCATTGCAGACCTTGATTAGTCGCGAACGAAAGCCGACGCAGCCGGGGGTCATCACGGTCGGCAAGTTCCACGGAGGGACCGCCTATAACATCATCCCCGAAAAGGTAGAGTTGGAAGGAACGGCACGCTTCATCAGCGAGGAGGTGCGGCAGCAGATCTCCAAGCGAATCGGTGAACTGGCTAAGGGCATTGCCGAAAGCATGCGAGGCAGCTGCGAGTTCGAATACGTGTACGGGTATCCGCCGCTGGTAACCGACAGCGAGTTCTCCGAGTACTTCAAGGGCGTTGCGGCACAGATAGTCGGAGACGAGAACGTCGTCGAGATCGACGAGCCGACAATGGGCGGCGAGGATATGGCGTTTTTTCTCAAGGAAGCGCCGGGAACCTTCTTTTTCCTCGGGTCCCCTAAAGCCGGGGAAGATATGTATCCGCACCACCATCCGAAGTTCGACCTCGACGAAAGCGTCATGTGGAAAGGCACAGCGTTGTTCGCCGCAACGGCGTACAGCTGGCTGAAAGACAACGCTTGAGGCACAGGGCTATTGCCACCACGGTGGCGTGAGCCACTCTTGCAATTAGCTCCCGCCGGGAGACTCCGGTATCCCGGCAGGAGCTCTCTATCGTTTTCCTTCGGGATCTCGTGGGGTTCTTATGAATCGAAAGCGGGTTGGCATCGTTGTTTTCGCAGACATAGAGATCCTAGACTTCTGCGGTCCTTTCGAAGTATTTTCGGTTACTCGCCTTGATGAACTCCGACGCCACGAAGAATTATCGCCCTTTGAGGTGGTTCTGGTTTCGCAACATAATCAACCGGTTACCACCGCTGGAGGCATGAAAGTTGTTCCCGATTTCACCTTTGATGACTGCCCTGCGCTCGAGATCTTGGTGATTCCTGGCGGACGGGGCACTCGCAAGGAGATGCACAATGACGCTATGTTATCGTTTGTGCGCTCCCGAGCTCCCGATGTTGAAATGCTGGCCTCGGTGTGTACAGGTTCACTGATTCTCGGCAAGGCGGGATTGCTTGATAATCTTCGTGCCACGACACATTGGCGTTCGCTTCGAATGATGCAAAAGCTTTTCCCCAAAATAACGGTTGATACAGAATCCCACGTGGTAAAGGCCGGCAATATCATCACCTCAGCAGGTATTTCTGCAGGCATCGACATGGCGTTGCTAGTCGTCGCTGAGTATTGTGGGGAAGATATTGCTCGCTCGACCGCTCGTCACATGGAGTATCCGTTTCCAACAACTAATGAGCGCCGGATTGCGCTCTGAACTCTAACCGGTTGTTCCTGCCGAAGGTCAACAACGCACGAAACTGTGACTTTCGTGCTCGGTTGGTAACCGCCTTGGCCGCAGGGCTGTAGGGCCGTAGGGCCGGCGGTGTAACAGGCGACAAAACACTTGCGCGGAAACACAACACAGGGTAGCTTAACTGCAGGGGGACAAAGTGGCCGAGTACGACGTTGTGGTAATCGGGGCCGGCATCGCCGGACAGGTGTGCGCGTGCTACCTCGCCCGTGAAGGCAAACGGGTGCTGCTGCTCGAGCAGAATCATCAGAGCGGCGGTAACATGTCGGGCTTCACCCGCAACGGGTTCACCTTCGACGGTGGAGACCAGTCGTTCGAAAGTCTTGGTATCGTCTTTCCGATTCTGGCCGATCTTGGTGTGTACGAAACTCAGGACTGGATCAAGGCGCGCTATCGTATGGTCAGCGCGGATTTCGATTTCTATATTGACGGGATCGATGCGGTTGAGGACGCTTTGCGTCGCGCGTTTCCCAACGAGCCCGGAATTAAGCCCTTGTTCGCGGAGGTCCGCGAGGTTTCAGGGTTTCTGCAGTCGGTATGCACTCCCTGGGAGTTCCCCCTGCTGCACGACTTCAGACCTTCCCGCGTGCTCAGGCTCCTTCCGCGGCTTGCACGCCTGAAACGCTGGAGCACCTACCGGTATCGCGAGACTGCCTGCCGCGTCATCCGTGACCCGCGGCTGCGCAACTGGCTTACGAATATCGGCTACTACAAGATGCCGTACCTGTTTTTCGCCGGATTCTGGCACCTGTGGGCGCACGATTATTGGTACCCCGCCGGTGGGATGCAGGCGCTGCACCGTCGCCTGACACAACGATTCACCGACTCCGGCGGTGAGGTGCGCTACAACACGCTCGTGACCCGCGTCGTGCCGGCCGATTCCAGCGAACGCCGGGCCGGGGCGGCCGTCACCGCCGGCGGGGAAGAGATTCGCGCCGCCCAGTTCGTGTATGCCGGTGACTATCGCCAACTGGTGGAAGGCATTGTCGGTCCGGAACGCTTCAAGCCGAGACAGGTAAACGAGCTCGTGAACGCTCGGCTGACCGAGGCGCTTGTCAGTGTGTATCTAGGACTGAACATGTCGAATCATGAGTTGAGCTCCGTGCTCGGCGACGCTCAGCATCCGTTCTTCTTCCCCAACTACGATGTCCTCTTTCCCGATGCAGGCTCACCGCGCGATATTCACAGTCGCATGTGGCTGGCGCTCAATCACTTCGGCACGGAAAGCCCGTCCGCTCCGGAAGGCAACTCAACGTTGACAATTCAAACCTACAGCTCTGCCCGGTGGCAGAACTACTGGGACAACGGCGGCTATCACCATCCCCGCAGTCCCGAATACCACGAGCTCAAGAAGGCGGTGGGCCTCGAAATGGTGAAGCTGGCGGAAAACCTCGTGCCGGGTCTCAGAGAACGTATCGCCTACATGGATGTCGGTACCCCGTTGTCGCTTCATCGGTTCACCCGCAACGCAGAGGGGTCAAGCGGCGGTTGGTGCTACCAGGAAACGATCTCACCGGTATTCCGCTTCCCGGCATTGAACCTGATCCGTACGCCTTACCGCAACCTCCACGCCTGCGGCCATTACGCGTTGTGGCCCGGAGGCGTGATCTCTGCGGTTCTCTGCGGACGCATCGTCGCCAACCTGGTGCTGGGTCGATTGCCGCTGGCACGCCTAAACGGAGCCACGTAAGCAACAGACGTCGGGACCTGAGTAGCCGCCGGCGCGCTTACGCGCCTGCTGCGCGTTACCGGCACTTCGCCCTGCCCGGCCCCCGCGCGGCAACCATCAATGTCCTCGGTTGCCTTATTCGACGACCTCCATTCTTGACTGGCACGCTAATCTTTCTTAGGCTGACAAGCTATGAGTGCCAACAGTTACGAAGACAACGCACCTCCCACGGTGTTTTCCAGGCAGCGGATCACGCCGCGCAGACCGGAGCCGCGCAACGATGAGGAGCTCGCATTGGACGGATGGGGCTTTCGGGACTCCGCGTTCAGCGTTAGCGAAGACGGACACGTGCAGATGCGCGGCTCGCGTTACGTGATCTCGGGGAAAAAACTACCACGGCTCCTGCCGTGGATGTCGCGGGTGCTTGGGGTCGAGCTTGACCCGCATGCATCGGCGCCGAGCGAGTATCCGCCGACGATTCCCGAGCCGGTGGAAAACCCGGCGTTTATCGAGACGCTGCGGGGGGCGCTCGAGCCCGAACAGCTTGACACACGCCCGCAGGTCAGGCTCCGTCACGGTCACGGTCGGGCGCTTGAGGACGTCTGGGCCGTTCACCATGGAGGGCCGGCCCGCGTGCCCGACCTGGTGGTGTACCCCCGCAGCGAGGACGAGGCCGTGATACTTGTGCGCGCCGCATGCCGGCACGACGTGGTGCTGGTCCCATACGGCGGCGGCACCAATGTTTCGGACGCTTTGCGCTGCCCGGCGGACGAAACACGCATGATCGTCTCGGTTGATCTGAAGGAGATGAACCGAATCCGCTGGATCGATCCGGTCGAGCAGACCGCGTACATTGAGGCCGGCGCAGTTGGTCAGAGCATCCAGAACCTGCTCACCGAATACGGTTACACCCTTGGACACGAGCCCGACAGCGTAGAGCTTTCCACCCTCGGCGGCTGGATTGCTACCAATGCCAGCGGGATGAAGAAGAACCGGTACGGAAACATCGAGGAGATCGTCCTGGATGTGACCGCGGTCAACTGTGACGGAAAGCTTGTGCGTAGCTGCGTGGGGCCGCGCGAGAGCATCGCGCTCGACCTGCTGAGAATGCTGTTCGGCTCTGAAGGGAACTGGGCGTTGATAACATCGGCAACGGTCAAGATCTTTCCCCTGCCGGAGGTGCAGCGTTACGATTCGGTGCTGTTCCACAGTTTCGAGGACGGCGTCGAATTTGCTTACGATTTGACGCGCAGCGAGGTGCCGACTCCGGCGAGCGTACGCCTGGTCGATAATCTTCAGTTCCAGTTCAGCCAGGCGCTCAAGACGGAGGGCGAGGGCTCAGGCCTGATCGCACGCCTGCAAAAATGGCTGGTCATGCGGGTATATGGGTTCGATCCGGCGCGCATGGTGGCCTGCACGCTGGTGTTCGAGGGAAGCAAGGAAACCGTGGCACGGCAACGCAGGGAGATCCGGCGCTTGGCGCGCCGGCATCGCGGAATGGTTGCCGGTCCCTCGAACGGCAAACGCGGCTATGCGCTGACCTTCGCGATCGCCTATATACAGGACTTCGCCCTTACGCGCCACATTGTCGCCGAGTCGTTCGAAACCTCGGTTCCGTGGCGCGAGGTGCTGCCGTTTTGCGAGCGGGTGAAGGCGCGGGTCCACCGCGAGCACGCTCAGCGCGGTCTGCCGGGGCGGCCGTTCGTAACCTGCCGGGTTACGCAGCTCTACCCTGCCGGCGTCTGCATCTACTTCTACCTCGCGTTTTACAGCAAAGAGGTCCAAGAGCCGGCCGAAGTGTTCGCCGAGCTTGAGCGTGCCGCCCGTGACGAGATCCTGGCAGCCGGTGGGTCGCTTTCCCATCACCACGGCATCGGCAAGCTTCGGGCCGGTTTTCTCGACCGGATCCACTCTGATGCTTCCCTGACCGTGCTGCAGCGAGTCGAGGATGCCCTCGACCCTGGTAACGCTTTTGCGTTGGCTAACCACCGGGCGGACGGACGCCGGGCGAACACTGGTGCCGGCGATGCCGTCGACACAGTTGACGCCGTCGATGCCGAACGGATATAGCGAAGAATGAGCCCCATCCGAAAGACCGTAGAGAATACACATCTGCTGCTGACCGGCGCCACCGGCTTCCTCGGCAAGGTAGTCCTTGAGCAGGCGCTTCGCCGGGATCCCGGCCTCAGGGTCACGCTTTTTATACGTGCGCGGGGGAAACGCAGCGCGGTGGCGAGGTTCCGGCAGCTGAGCTCATCGCCCTGTTTCTCCCGGCTCCCGAGGGACTGGACCAAGCAGGTCGACCTGGTTGAGGGAGACCTCTCACAACCGGGCGTCGGTCTCACCGCCGGCGATCACAACACACTCGTGTCGCAGGTTACGCATGTAGTCAACTGCGCCGCTTCGATTGATTTCGACCTGCCGATGAACGAGGCTCTTAGAGCGAACGTCGACAGCGCCCTGAACGTGATGGAGCTCGCGCGCGCCTGCGAACGATTGCAGTCGGTGGTCAACGTATCTACTGCGTACGTGACACCACATAGAGTCAACGCCGCGATCGATGAAGAGCCGGCGCCGCTGTGCGAGTCAGCCTCCGAGCTCTACGACCGCATCCGTCGCGGGGGCTACGAGAGCGAACGACAACTTCTCGAGCAGAACGCACGTCCGAACAGCTACACGCTAACCAAAGCGCTGTGCGAGCATCTACTGATTGAGCGCTACGATGATCTGCCGCTTACGATTCTCAGGCCGAGCATAATCTCCGCCGCGCGCGCTGAGCCGTTCCCCGGCTGGATTGACAGCGGCGCCGCTTTTGCGGCGTTCGTGTACCTGGTTGGAGCGGGGCACCTGCAGGAACTGATCGGAGATCCACGCACGAAGGTCGATATCATACCGTGTGACATTGTCGCCGCTCATATTCTCGGGGAGCTCTTCGCTCCCCCGGCGTGGCTCGAGCGGCCGCGTCTTCGGCACTCCACAGCCGGGCTCGAGCAGTCGGCCACCATCGATGAGGCCGCGACCGAGATCACACAGTTCTTTCACCATTATCCGGTAGACCGCCCGCCGCGCATTCGCTATCTGGGTCCCAACCCCTATGTGCTCTCGCTTGCGCGCGCGTTGAGCAATGCGTTCGGGTTGCTTGCGATGCGCGGCTCGATGTTCCGACGGCGCGCGAAAGAGAAACGGAGGCAAGCGGATGGGATCAACGCGCTCTTTCGCTACTTCACGCTGAACACCTTCAGCTTCCGTTCAAGCCTGCACTGGCCCCCTCCGACGCTGGACCCGCGCCAATACATTCGTACCGTGTGCCGCGGAGTGTACCGCCACATGATGCGCCGCGACGAACGTGAGCTGTTGGTGGCCGGACGGCGCCACGGACGCGGGCAGCACGACTGGAACTGGCTGATCTCCTACCCCGTCGGCGGGGTTGCCACCCGGCTGAGCCTCTACCGTGTCCGCACGCGTCTTGCCCGTTGGGCGCACCGGGTTACAATCGACGAGCCGTCGCTGATAGAGGCGCGCGAGCAAGCGGCATCGGGCGCGTTGCTAATCATGCACCCGGTTGTAGCGCACTCGATGAGCACCGCCGCTCTGTTGACAGCCTACACGATTCTCACGCGCCCGATTGTCCAGTTCGGGTCGGTCTGGGTGCTGTCCGAGGACCGCCTGCCGCAATCGGTGAGCTCGCTGCTACCGCACGGGGCGCAGCTTTCGCGCGCCCATCGCCGCCCCTGGGTTATTGCTGCCCGTGACGACTCCGGCGAAACCCCTGCCGGAACGGTGCACGACAGCCCGGAGCGGTTGAACCGTTTGCTTGCCGCCGGCGCGGGGCTGAGCCGCATCGTAGTGGACCTTACCACCGTCCCGGACGAACACAGCCTCACACAACAGGAGGATGCCTCCACGTTCCTGCTCGGCCGCGCCGCCGGCAGCGGTGGCACGCGCTTGCTGCGCCGAATCGCTCGGAGCCTGCCGCCGCATCAGTGCCACGTGCGGTCAGCGCACCTGCGCTTCCGACTCGAGCAAACCGCGTCACCGTCTACTCACTCCGCCGCGACTGCGCTTCGGTCTTCTCACGTGCAGCCGACGCCTCAACCTTGAGAACTCCGAGCCGGTCGAACAGCGGGTTCAACCAGCCGGTTGTAATGCAGTAGTAGGTGTCATAGGGCGCGATATGGTGCAGGTCGTGGTTCTCCTTGGTCAGAATCAGGCCCCAGCGTTGTAGAGCCGCTATCGGGCGGGGCGGATTATCCAGGTGCGCCCACTTGTGGAACTGGTTCGTCAGGAGCACCGTGATCAGAACCAACGTTCCAAGCGTCGCCCAGAATACCCCGGCCGCTGTTTCGTACGGTCCAAGCCACACGACGACGGCAAGTGGAATCAAGGACAGAATGCAGGTATTGGCGTTCGCTTCTATGAAGCCGCGACGGGTGATCCCCGTCGGGTCCAGATGGTGATCGCGGAAGGGTTTACAGAAGCGTTTTCCGACGAAAAGGGTATCCTCAGTCCCGTAGTTGTCGGCGAGAAAATGGACGATACCCGAGAGGAGATCCGAGATCAGCAATGCGAGCGGCAACGCCAGAAGCGGCCATACAATCCTCTGCGCCGGTGTCCGCTCGGCGTACGCTTCGAACAGATCGGCCAACAGAATGGCCAGTAGAACGAAGAACACCACGAAAGCCCCGGTGTCGACAATCTTCCGTCCAAGTGTGTTGCCGCCTTCAGCTGCGGTATTCGGCATATTACCCATACGCTCACCTCAATATGTTTGCTCGGCCGCCAGCGCGCGGCAGGCACCGCCGCGTCCGGCCTTTCTTGATCGCTGTGATCGTTTCGGCGAGCAACGCTCGCAGTTACATACATTATCGTCTTACTAAACAATTCTAACACCGGTTTGAGGTCCCGCCAAGGCCGAATCCATCACTCAAAACGCTTCCCGCGTCTTTGCTGTGGCGGTGTGCGAGTGGCGGCACTTGACAGAAAGAAGCTGCGAGGGGATGATGACCGGCATATCCGTTTAGTATTCGGAGTATCATGGGCTGCACCACCGGTCGCGCGTCCGCGAGGTGGTGTTTGTCGTTTTCACGCAGACAGCCCAACTCCCGCGGCGGCTTT
>PUPD01000163.1 GCA_003552985.1 Spirochaetaceae bacterium | reverse complement strand
TAATAAACCCGCCGATGGGGTAGAGCCCGTAATCGCCGGCCCACCAGAGCTCGAGCGCCTCGGTGAACTCAATCGGGTCGCTGAAGTAGTCGTCTTCAAGCAACGGGATGATGCGTTCCTCGAACAGCTCCTGCACCTGACTATCCTGCCAGCTCTCCTCGCCTTCAATCAGAGCGAGCTGTAGCTCGGGACCGCCGTAGTTGATCAGAAAGTGCTCGACTATATCGGTCAGCGGCCAGCCCACACCGTTGCCGGAAGCGATGGGGTTCTCGATTCCGTCGATCTCGGCGATCTCATCGAGCAGCTCGACGAACTCCTCATAGGTGTCCGGCTCGGAGAGGCCGTGCTCCTCGAAAAAAGACTGACGATAGAAGAAGCCCGGTTTGAGGTTCAGCGAAACCGTGATGCCGTAAACAATGCCGTCGGCCTCAATCGGCGGAGCAATCATGTTGTCGCCGTGCCGATCCCACACGTCGCTGAGATCACGGATGTGTTCGGTGTTCTCAAGGATCCACCAGTCTCACATCATGATGACGTCGGCAGCAGCCGTGCTCGCTCGAAACTGCGCAGGCAGCACCTCCACAAGATCTTCGGCGCGCTGAGTAGCCAGCAAGACATCGACGTCGTACTCCTCCTCGAACGCTTCAACCACCGGCTCAAACTGATCGAGCTCCGAGCCCGACCACGGAACCGCGACCGTGATCGCGTCCTCTGTTTGTAGCGGTGGAGAGGGACGAAGCTCTACAGCCACCGGCTAAGCCGGCTAATCCGTAGATTCCGTAGGTATAAACGGGTTATTGGGTCGCTGATTCTCGTGCTGTAGTCTGGATCAGCTCGCCAGCTCTCGTCGGATCCACCGTGCGTACTCCATCTGGGTTCGTAAAGAACGGGATCGGTCGTTCATCGGCCGATTGTATCTATACACAATTTGGTGAGACACAATCGTCAACGCGGAAGTTGCTAGTTTTCCGGCACCCTGTGATCTATGCGCGCGAAAAGATGAGAGGGTTAAGTTACCGATCGACGGGAATCCGGCATGGCCAGGAGGCATAGCCAGGAGTGGGAATCGAACCCACGACCTGCTCATTACGAGTGAGCTGCTCTGCCGCTGAGCTATCCTGGCGTATATTTGCGCCGGAGTATACCGCAAAGCGTGAGACGATGCAACCGTCTATCGCTTACCGCCTACCGCCTGTACGAGTTGCAAGGAACACGGCCCTGGGAACCCGGCTCAGTTCCCGGAATAGAGATATGAACCGAGGTATGCTTATAGCGTCAGCATGCGGAGAAGGGGGCAACACAGTTGGACGGCGACACGCTCCGGGAAATCCGGAGTGAGGTTCTCCCGGTAATAGCACAGATCTACCCCATGCAGGTTTGGACCTTGGAGGAGCTCGGAGGATACCGGAACTGGGTCTGCCAGATATCCTGCGGTGACGCCCCGCTAGTGCTGCGCGTGACCTCTGCCTCGCATCGCAGCTTGCGGGAGCTTGAGGCGGAGGTGGCGCTCGTCGAAACCCTGTACGAGCACGATGTGCCGGTAGCCGCTCCGGTTGAGGTTCCGGGCGTGCCGCGAATCAGCCGTGTAACGCTCGGCGAGCGTGTTTACTACATCACTGCGTTCGAGAAAGCAGCCGGGCTGCGATGGAATGAAATGCGCCAGGGACCGCGCGAGTACCGCGAAGCCGGGCGGGTGCTTGCTAAGATACACCGCGTGACCGCGGCGCTACCCGCGCCGCTTCATCGCGCCGCCTGGGACAGTAACGACTATATTCGCAACGCAAAACGAGTGCTTCCGCCGGAGAAGCGCTGGGTGCTGCCGCAGATGGGAGCGCTGGTTGGTGAGCTTCGCAGCCTGCCGCGAGATGAGCAGGAGTACGGTCTGGTCCACGGTGATTACAACTTCGCCAATATGCTGTATGCGCCGACCGGCGTGACCGTGATCGATTTCGACGAGGCCGAATACCACTGGTATTCCTACGATCTGGCTGTATACCTCTTCTATTATCTGTTGGGAAAGGATCCGGCGCGGATGGACCTCACAGCCGGAGGAGAAGTGTGGCAGCATTTCGTGGAAGGCTATCAGACTGAACGCGCGCTCCCTGTCCGCCTCGCTGAGGAGCTCCCGGGCTTTCTGAGACTGCGGGAGTACATGCTCTACAGCTCGGTGTACGAGGGGGTCTCGCTCAAGCCCTGGGGAGAATGGCAGCGGAGCTTCGTCGCCGCAGCCGAGGAGCGTTTCCGGACCGGTCGGCCGGTCGTCGAGGTAGAGCGGCTCTACCAGTGGGGCGGGCTGTAGCCGGTCAGGCGCACCGGTGAAGCGGGCCTGCCAAGCGAACCGGCGATGCGGGTAGCGGCCCGGAATCGATTATATCAAGTAGCGCTCGGCACCTCCCGATAATCAGAAGTAGCAGGATTTGCTGCCGGGCAGGATACGCTACCCGGCGGAATGCGCTGGGCGGCTGACTGTCCCGAGACTGATCAGGAGGTACATGGCATGGTTCGCGGATGGTACACCGGTGCGAGCGGCATGCGCGCTCAGGAGCACCGCTTGGACGCGCTCTCAAACAACCTTGCGAACGCGGACACTACCGGCTACAAGCGCGACGTGTCAGTTCACAAGGCCTTTCCGGAGCTCTTGATTCGTCGCTTCAGCGACGACGGCGTGAAGCGAGTGCCGCTGCGCATGGATCCCATCGGCCAGATCGATACCGCACCAGTCGTCGGTCGTGTCGGTACCGGCGTGGAGCAGAACGAAAGCTATACGATCTTTGAGCAGGGTTCGGTGAAGCAGACCGAAAACCCCTTTGACCTCGCGCTGGACGGCGAGGGCTTTTTCGTCGTCAACACGCCCTACGGCGAGCGTCTTACGCGCAACGGAAGCTTCATGCTGGGACCGGAAGGCATGCTGGTGACCCAAGAGGGTTACCCGGTGCTGGGCGAGGAGGGCGTGATTCGGATCCGTGAAAACAACTTCAAGATCGACGAAGACGGCCGCGTGATGGAGAACCGCGCCTTGCCCGACGACCGGCTGATCTCGATGACCGAGAACCGCTGGGAGGACGCGCAGGAAGTTGACCGGCTGCGGGTCGTCAACGTCAGGCGACCGCGACACCTCGAGAAACAGGGTTCCAGCCTGCTGCGCGACACCTGGGAGAGCGGCGAGCCGCAGATCCTGGAGGACGACATCCGGCCGACCGTCTTGCAGGGCTTTCTCGAGACCTCGAACGTAAACCCGGTTAGCGAAATGGTGGAGATGATTCAGGTCAATCGAGCCTACGAGGCCAACCAGCGGGTCATTCAAACCCATGATGAGCTTACCGGGCGTCTGATCAACGATACGATGCGACTATAACGATAATGAGGGCCGGCAGCGCGTGCCGTTGCCGGTGGAGTATCGAACGAGCAGAAGGAAGGAGAACAGCGCACTATGATGCGTTCGCTATGGACCGGCGCTTCCGGGATGTCCGGTCAACAGTTCAACATCGACACGATTGCAAACAACCTCTCGAACGTGAACACCACCGGGTTCAAACGCAATCGTGCGGATTTTCAGGATCTGATCTACCAGACCAAGCGCATCGCCGGTACGCCGGCAACCGAGGAGACATTGGTACCGGTCGGTACCCAGGTAGGCTCAGGGGTAAAGGTCGCCGGCACTCAGAAGATCTTCACGCAGGGATCGCTCGAAAGCACCGGGAACGTCAGCGATCTCGGCATCGTCGGCGAAGGGTTCTTTCGGGTGATGCGCTATGACGGCAGCTATGCGTATACCCGTGACGGCGCCTTCAAGATCGACGCGAACGGCCAGCTCGTCACGCACGACGGCTATCGCGTGATGCCGGAGATCATCCTGCCGGAAGGCTTCAAGCACGACAGCCTTAATGTCACCAAGGACGGCCGCGTGTTTGTGGAGCTTCCCGGCATTGAGGACCCCCTGGAGGTAGGACAGATGGAGCTGTATCGATTCACCAATCCCGCCGGTCTGCAGGCAATCGGAGACAACCTGTTTATCGATACTGCCGCCTCCGGCGATCCGATTGCGGCGCAACCCGGCTTCGACGGAATGGGGCATCTCGAGCACAAGTTCGTCGAGACCTCGAATGTGGACGTTGTGCAGGAGATGGTTGACATGATCGTGGCACAGCGGGCATACGAAATGAACTCCAAGACGATTCAAACCTCCGACACGATGCTCGGTATCGCGGCCAACCTCAAGCGATAGGGGGCTATATGGAGAGCTATTCAGCCGACCTGGCGCGCTTCCACGCGCTCGACGCCGCCGCACGGCGCACGCCGACGGTTCCTCAGGCCGCCGCGCGGCGTCCGGAAGGGGATATCGGCGCTGAACAGGCGGGCGCAGGCACCGCAGCCGCCGGGGGTGAGGATCAGCGTCTGCGTGAGGTTACCCAGGAGTTCGAGGCGTTGTTCATCAAGCAGATGCTCGACTCGATGCGGGCCACGCGCGACACTGACGCAGATATGTTGCATGGTGGGATGGCGGAAGAATTCTTCGAAGATATGTTGTATGATGAGTATGCGAAGCTCATGGCCAAGACCGGTGATTTCGGACTCGCCGAGGTGATCTACCAACAGCTTGCAACTCCTTAACAGGTGTAGTCATAACGCTATAGTCAAAGCGCTCCAAAGCGTACACAAATGTATACAATCGGTGCGGTCATAGTGCTGACCTAATTTTCTTCCTATCGGTAAGCTGCTTCATTGTAACAACTTATACGTGTTTTTGACCGTTTCGGCGAATTGGCATGCAGGTTGCTTAAGATACCTGTAGGAGAGTTGTATGCAGAAGAAAGCAGCACGTGCAGAAACCCAGGATGATCTGCTGAAGTCCTATTTCGACCAGATCAAGAAAACACCTTTGCTGAGCTTTGAGGAAGAGCAGGAACTCTCGAAGCGTATTGAGAATGACGATCAGGAAGCGCGCCGCAGACTGGTAGAGTCCAACCTGCGCCTGGTGGTGAAGATCGCCAAAGCCTACGTGGGGCCCGGCGTGTCGCTCATCGACCTCGTCCAGGAAGGCAACATCGGGCTCCTAAAGGCGGCCTCCAAGTTCAACTATAGGAAAAACGTCCGATTCAGTACCTACGCGTCGTGGTGGATTCGCCAGGCGATTACGCGGGCACTGAGTAACAAGCGCCGGCCGATCCGTCTGCCGCACCGGAAGGAAGACGCTCTGAAGCGTATTCAGCGCGCCTACACGGTGTTGAGTCAGGAGTACTCTCGCAAGCCGACCACCGGAGAGGTGGCTGAGGAGGTGCAGATGACTCCGGCAGAGGTGGAAGACATTTTGCGTATCTCGAACGCGGTGGTGTCGCTCGATAGCGATATCAACGACGATTCGGGAACTTTTCACGATGTGTTTGAGGATTATTCCTACGCGCCGGACATCACGATCATGCGTGAGACCGTGCGCGACGCAACCCTGCAGTTCCTCGACCGTTTGAAGGACAAGGAAAAGCAGGTGCTGATGTATCGCTTCGCTTTCTACGGTGGCGAACGCTACACGCTGAAACGCATTAGCGATGAGCTCGGTATCTCACCCGAGACCGTGCGACAGGTTGAGATGCGAGCGATGCGGAAGCTTCGAGCGCAGGCAGGAGAGATGCGCGAATACATCTTTAATTAGTCTCTTAGGACCCATTCTCCCTCCTTACCGTCACCCCGCACCTGCCGGTGTTCCCCAAGCGCCGGCAGGCAGCGGGGTGTCTCTTTTTGCGGCCGGCGCGGTATGCACCGCGCGGCGCTATCTGCGGGCGAGCTATCTCCGAGCGAGTTCGTGCGAAGCGACGCGGGCGACACCGCGCGGCTTGACCCGCAGCTCGCGGCGCGATAGCTTAAACCGCAATGGCTGCCGCACGTAAATCCGAGCAGAGAACATCACAAGCGAACAGCGCGCGCGGCAGGCGGGGCGGGCGAACCGGTCGCGCCTTGCACCAGCGGCGCGTGGCTGTTCTATACGCGCTGCTCGTTGTCATCACGGGGTTGCTTACGATCATCCTTCTCAGCCTGCCTCGGGAGACGCCGCCTGACCCGGAGCGGGTAGTCGACGGCCCGGAAGCGGGGTTACAACCAGAGCGGGAAGGGGCGTACCTGGATACAGCCGACGAGTCGAGTTCGGCAGGAGTCCCTCGGCAGCCGGAGCAGCCGCCGCCGGAGGAGCGAACCCCGGAGCCCGATCTGCGGCCTGAGCCGCTGCCGTCGGCGCTGCGACCAATCGAAGAGGCGCCGCGGCTGTATTTCGTCCTCGATGACGCCGGCGCAAGCCTGGAAGAAATTGAGCCGTTCCTGCGGCTTGAGTTTCCGTTTACGGTGGCTATCCTGCCGCATCTGCCGGCCTCTCGTGAGGTTGCCGATGCCGCGCTCGAGTCCGGGCGCGAGCTGATTCTGCATCAGCCGATGGAAGCGCTGAATGCCGCCGATCCCGGTCCCGGCGCAATCGAGCTCGGTCACGATGAAGAGGATGTCCGCGCAATACTTGAGCGCAACCTCTCGTTGCTGCCGCCGGTGGTCGGCGCAAATAACCACATGGGGTCGCGCGTGACCGAGGACAAAGAGCTGATGCGCGCCGTTCTCGGCGATCTGCACGAACGCGAGCTGTTTTTTCTGGACAGCCGAACGACCCACCACTCGGTGGCACGGAAGATTGCCCGCGAGGTGGGTATACTTTTTATGGAGCGAGATGTGTTTTTAGACCATGATCCGCAACGCGAAGCGATTGAGGCTGCACTGCAGCACGCGCTTACGATCGCCGAGACCAAAGGGCACGCAGTCATGATCGGCCACGTAATGGTGAGCGAGCTCGCCGAGGTGTTTGAAGACATCTACCCGGAGCTCGCCGCGCGCGGGTATCGCTTTGAGCCGCTCTCTGAATACTTTGAGCACTCAGTCAGGGATGCAGTCGGCGATGACGATCCTGGGGATTGAGAGTTCCTGCGATGAGTGCTCGGTGGCGCTGGTTGCCGATGGAACCAAGCTCATAAGCCAGGTCGTGGCCACCCAGATCGAGTATCATCGCCCGTACAACGGCGTGGTGCCCGAGATCGCCTCGCGCAAGCATACTGAATGGATCTTCGACGTCTACCGGCAATGCCTGCAAGAGGCGGATATGGGTGCCGAACGAATAGACGGAATAGCGGTGACCTGTCGGCCCGGCCTGGTAGGGTCGCTTCTTGTCGGCGCCTCGTTCGCCAAGGGGCTTGCGTTCGCGCTGGAGAAACCACTGATCGGTGTCGATCATATCCTCGCACACCTCTACGCCCCGCACCTCGAGTGTGAGCTCGAGTATCCGTTTCTCGGAGTGCTGCTGTCAGGCGGGCATACGCTCATTGCGCGGGTAGAGGGCTACGACGAGGTAGAGGTGGTCGGCGCGACAATCGATGACGCCGTTGGGGAGGCATTTGATAAGGTAGCTGGGTACTTCAATCTGGGTTATCCCGGCGGGATAGAAGTCGACCGGCTGGCACGCAAGGGGGACGCGCGTGCGTATTGCTTCCCGGCACCCCGGCTGCACAAAGGTGATCACCTGTTCGATGTCTCCTACTCGGGGCTCAAGACCGCGGTTGTCAATCAGCGCGAGCAGTTTCGCGACCCGGCGTATGAGCCGAGTATCGAGAATATCTGTGCGGCGTTCGAGAAGGCGGCGGTGGAGATGCTCGTGAGCCGCGTGTTCAAGGCGGCCGAGCGCTATGAGCTCGGTACCGTGGTGGCCGGAGGCGGGGTCGCCGCTAACACCTACTTCCGGCAAGCGCTCGCGCGGGAGCCGGGTTTGCGCGTGGTGCTACCGTCGCTGTCGTTGTGCACCGATAACGGCGCCATGGTTGCCGCCCTCGGCTACGAGTATCTTTCACGCGGACGCCGTTCGGAGCTCGATCTTGATGTGTCGGCGCGCACGCCGGGCTTCAGGCGCGCTTACCCGTGAGCGCCTCGTGCCTGATCCGCAAGCCGGTCGTCAGTCCGATGCCGATTGTCAGTCGGAAGCCAGCCCGCGGCTGAGGGCAGTGAGATCCTCGTCTTCCTCGTACAGCACCGGTGGTCTGAGGACCGGCGCCTCGATCAGCCTGCGCGCGATCTGGTCGACGTTATGGGCGAATCGGCTGTCCGGCCGGCGCAGGAGAGCTTTGACGCTGTGCGACGAGCCCTCGAGTTTCCGGTAGACGAACTCTTCGACTGGCTTTCCTTCCTCGCTCTTGGCGGGAAAACTGCGGTAGATCAGACGAAACAGCGCCGTTTTCGGGAACGAGTAGGCGTTGAGAATTGAGGTTGGTTCGAAGGTGCAGACCACAAGACCACTCGATGTCGTGAGGAAAGAGTTTATAGTTTTGTATGACGAGCCCGAACCAAGATCCGGGATCACGAAGTCAGTTGCGAGATCGCCCAGCTCCTTGCCTCCTGCTTGGTGATGTAATGGCCGATGCCCGCGTACTATTGCGCAGGCCGAGGACCGTGTGCAGCTTGGATCCGCCGAGGTCCAGATCGACGAGCACCACGCGCAAACCCGGCTCCCGCGCGAGTGCATTTGCCCGCGCCGCCCTTTCCGCCGGCGGCCGGAGTTGCACTCAACGCGCACCGGCTCGATTGACAGCACACCCATTTCCCTCTACGCTACGCGAGTTATGAGTAAGGAGTACGATCTCGACGCGGTAATTCGGAAAGTCCCGGATTTCCCCAAGCCGGGGATACTGTTCTACGACATCACCGGAGTTTTGGTGAATCCCGAGGCGTTTCGCTACTGTGTAGACACGATGATTAAGATGTATCGTGACAGCGGAATCGAGGGTATCGCCGGGATTGATGCCCGCGGGTTCGTGTTCGCAGCCCCGCTTGCATACGAGCTGCAGATTCCGCTCATTCTAGTGCGAAAGAAAGGCAAACTCCCGGGAGAAAAGCACGTCAACCGCTTCACCCTCGAGTACGGCGAGGACCAGATAGAGATACATCGGGCAGACCTGCATCCCCCGCGCCGGGTGTTGATCGTCGACGATCTGATTGCGACCGGCGGAACACTCAAGGCTACCGCCGAGATCCTGGAAGCCGCGGGCTCAACTGTGGCAGGCATCTTCAGCGTTGTCGCGCTGCCGTTCCTTGATTTCGACAAGAAGCTCGCAGGCTATGATATTCGCTATCTTCAGGAGTATCATAGCGAGTAGGGGTTGACAGGTAACGCCGTGCTTAAGTATGGTTACGACGGTTGGCGACAATTCCCGGTTGTGTAATGGTAGCACTGCAGACTCTGGATCTGCCTGTGGGGGTTCGAGTCCTCCCCGGGAAGCTATCACTGGCCCCTTCGTCTATCGGCTAGGACGGGTGATTCTCAGTCATCAAAGAGGGGTTCGATTCCCCTAGGGGCTATGAGCTCTCTGCCGGCCTGTTTCAGGCCGGCATTTTTATGCGTGCGCCCGAGAGGGTGCGGCGCGCCGTCGGTTCGGCCCGAAGCTACTCGAGCCGGAGCGGCGATCAGTCCGGCGAAAACCCTTCGTCACGGTTCGGGAACTATCCGACCGCTGCGAGACAGGAAGGGGAGCATGCGACAGGAACTGAGTCTGCTGATCCTAGAAGACGGGACCGTGTACGCCGGCCGAGGTTTCGGCTCGGAGGCGCCGGAGCTCGGTCAGTTGCTTCACGATGAGTGCGCGGCAGCAGCCTACGCCGACGGCAAATCCGTCGGGGAAGTGGTGTTCAACACCGCAATGTCGGGATACAACGAGGTTCTGACCGACCCGTCCTACACCGGCCAGATCGTGGTCATGACCTACCCACACATCGGCAATTACGGCACCTGCGACGATTGGTCCGAAGTCGGGCCGGAGGAGGGCCGCAACTCTGCGGCGGTTAAACCGGCCGGCTTCGTCGTTCGGCACCTGTATCAGGGTCCGGTCCCGGCAGGGCGACGCAGGTTGGAGGAGCTCCTTGCCGAGCACGCGACTCCCGGAATCAGCGATGTAGATACTCGCAGGCTTACGCTGCGGCTCCGTGACGAGGGAAGCTGTAACGGCGTAATCCTGAAGGCGCCGGAACAGGCGGACGGCGGTATCGGTGCCGCCGACCTCGAGCGCGTTCGCACGTTTCTCCGGGGTTTTCCCCCGATGGAGGGGCGCAACCTAATCGGCGCGGTGGGAACGCGTGAGCCGGTGACGCTGAACCCCGCCGGCGCTCCGCGCATCGCCCTGCTCGATTGCGGTCTGAAAGCCAACATCATCCGCGAGCTGACCGCGCGCGGTGCAGCAGTCACGATTCTGCCGAGCGACGCCGGCCCGGAAGCTCTCGCCGAAACCGCCTCGGATGCCCTGTTCCTCTCAAACGGCCCCGGCGACCCCGCGGTACTGCAGCAGCAGGTGGAGCTGGTGCGCCGAAGCGTGGGGCGGCTTCCGGTCCTGGGTATCTGCCTGGGGCATCAACTGATCGCTGAAGCAATCGGCGCAAAGACCTACAAGATGAAGTTCGGCCACCACGGGATCAACCATCCGGTGCGCGACGAGCTCACCGGAAAGGTATTCGTGACCTCACAGAATCACGGGTTTGCGGTGGACGAGTCCACTTTGCCGGGCGAGGCGCAGGTGTGGTTCAGGAACGCCAACGACGCAACCAACGAGGGGCTGATCGACCGCAAGCGCCGCGTTCTCTCGGCGCAGTTCCACCCGGAGTCGGCGCCGGGTCCCACCGACTCGCTCTGGATCTTCGATGCATTCCTCGACGCGGTGAAGGAGTCGTAGGATGGGCGCGCGGCGCGATATCAGCAAAATCCTGATCATCGGCTCGGGGCCGATCATGATTGGCCAGGCCTGCGAGTTTGACTACTCCGGCAACCAGGCCGTTCGGGCGCTCAAGGAAGAGGGGTACACAGTAGTCCTGGTAAATCCGAATCCGGCTACGATCATGACCACGCCCGGCACCGCCGACAGCATCTACCTGGAGCCGCTCGAGGTGCCGTATCTCGAAGCAATCATCCGAACCGAACGGCCGGACGCGGTGCTCCCTACCATGGGCGGGCAGACGGCGCTCAATCTGACGATGGACCTTCAGGCAGCCGGGGTGTTCGAGAAGTACGGCGTGGAGGTGATCGGGGCGCGGGTTGATTCCATTCGCATGGCCGAGGACCGCGGCGAGTTTAAGACTGTGATGGACAAGATCGGGTTGGAGTCGGCCAAGTCCGCGTTCGTGCATGATCTCGACGAGGCGCGCGCCTTTCTGCAGCGCAGCGGGCTTCCGATCATCATCAGGCCGAGCTATACCCTGGGTGGGCGCGGCGGAGCCATCGCCTACAGCCATGAAGAGACCGAACAGCTACTGGAATGGGCCTTGGCCGAAAGCCCGACACACACGGCACTGCTCGAGGAGTCGCTCCTGGGTTGGAAGGAGTTCGAGCTCGAGGTGATCCGCGACGCCGCCGATAACGCGGTGATCGTCTGCTCGATCGAGAACATAGATCCGATGGGGGTGCATACCGGCGACAGCATTACCGTGGCGCCGGTGCAGACCCTGTCCGATCGCGCCTACCAGCGCATGCGCAGCGCCGCGATCGAGGTTCTGCGGGCGGTGGGCGTGGACTGCGGCGGGTCGAACGTGCAGTTCGCGATTCATCCTGAAACCGAGCGCATGGTAGTGATCGAGATGAATCCGCGCGTCAGCCGTTCCTCTGCACTCGCCAGTAAGGCCACCGGCTTTCCGATTGCGCGCTGCGCCGCCAAGCTCGCGGTCGGCTTTACGCTTGATGAGATCGTGAACGATATCACCGGCAAGACGGTCTCGTGCTTCGAGCCGGCGCTGGACTACTGCGCGGTGAAGGTACCGCGCTTTGAGCTCGAGAAATTTCCACTTGGGTATGAACAGCTCGGCACGCAGATGAAGTCGGTGGGTGAGTCGCTCGCGATCGGGCGAAGCTTCCCCGAAGCGCTGAACAAGGCAATTCGAGCGTGTGAGTTCGGCTTCGACGGCATCCAGGAGCTCGAGGGCGTTGAGGCGACGGCACTTGATCGCATGATTGACAGCCTGCATCCGCGGCGTCTGTTCGCTGTCTATACGCTGCTGAAGCGCCGCGGTGCGGCTGCGCTGGAGGAGCTCGCTGCGCGCACCGGCTACGATCCATGGTTCCTGTACCAGCTCCATGAGCTCGGCAAAATTGAACACCGTCTCGAGCGCGAGGAGCTTTCGCGCGAGCTGCTGCTCGAGGCGAAAGCGGCGGGGCTGACCGATCGGCGCATCGCCGCGCTGCGCGGCGATGCGGAAGCGGCGGTACGCGCCGAGCGCGAGCGCCTCGGACTGTTCGCAGGCTATCACTTCGTGGATACCTGCGCCGGTGAGTTCGATGCCGACACTCCGTACTTCTACGGAACCTACGGCGAGATAGATGAGGGCGAGCCGCTCGAACAGGGCGGGGTTGTGATTCTCGCGAGCGGGCCCAACCGCATCGGGCAGGGCCTGGAGTTCGACACCTGCTGCACCCTTTCTTCAATGGCCTACCGCCGGCTCGGTGTCAAGACGGTCATCGTCAACTCCAACCCCGAGACGGTCTCAACCGACTTCAACGTGTCCGACCGGCTGTATCTCGAACCCCTTACCGCCGAAGACGTAGTCGAAGTTCTTCGCAAGGAGGGGCTGTCCGATGTTGTGGTGCAGCTCGGCGGACAAACGCCGCTGAATATGGCGCCCGAGCTGGAAGCCTACGGCGCGCGGGTGGTCGGGACGCCGGTAGAGAGTATCAAGGGCGTGGAGGACCGGGGGCTGTTCGCATCGCTGGTCACGCGCCTCGGCCTGAGGCAGCCGGCGAACCGCATGGCCGGCACCGTGGAAGAGGTGGAGCGGTACGCAGCCGAGATCGGCTACCCGGTATTGCTCCGGCCGTCGTTCGTGCTCGGCGGACGCAGCATGATGATCGCATACACGCGCGAAGAGCTCCTGGAGTTTCTTGCTAAGGGTATCGTGATCACGCCCGAGCGGCCGGTGCTTGTCGATCAGTTTCTCGAGGATGCGTTTGAGTACGACGTCGACGCAGTGGCCGACGGAGCACAGGTCTACGTGGCCGGCGTGATGCAGCATATCGAGGCCGCCGGGATACACTCCGGCGATTCGGCCTGCGTCTTCCCGGCTTACAAGTCTACCCCTGAAATTGAGCGCCGGATCATCGAAGCGACGGCTCTGATAGCGCGCGACTTGGGCGTGCGCGGGCTTCTCAATATCCAGTTCGCGGTCAAAGACGATCTGCTGTATGTCATCGAGGTCAATCCACGGGCCTCACGCACCGTGCCGTTCATCTCCAAGGCCACCGGTATCGACCTCGTGGATGCAGCGGTGCGGGTCTGGCACGGCCAGGATTTGGCTGCGCAGGGGCTTATCGATGAATCGGCTTCCGGAGTAGCCGGGGTGGGCGTCGGACGCTGCATAACCCAGTGGGCGGTCAAGGAAGCGATGTTCTCGTTCGACCGCTTTCGGAATCTGGACCCGCTGCTTGGACCGGAGATGCGCTCGACCGGCGAGGCGATCGGCATCGGCGCGGACTTCGGCGAGGCATTTGCGAAGGCCAGTGCCGCGGTCGGGACGCACCTGCCGACCTCCGGGCGCGTGTTCGTCTCGGTACACGATGCCGACAAGCCCTCGGTACTCCCGATTGTTCGCGAGCTGCAGGAGCTGGGGTTTCAGATTGCGGCGACGCGCGGCACCGCGCAGTGCCTCTACGACAACGGAGTGTTCGCTGAGGTTATGCTGAAAGTGCACGAGGGCCGGCCGAACATTCTCAATCACCTGCAGGCCGAGCGGGTGGATATGGTAATCAACACGCCGCTCGGGCGCTACACGCAGCGCGATGACGACTACATCCGGATCGAGTCCCTGCGCCGTAAGGTTCCGTACACCACCACGATCTCAGCCGCAACCGCAGCCGTGGCGGGGATCCACTTTCTCAAGCAGGGGAGGATAGAGGCGCGCAGGCTGCCGGAGGGCCCCGAACTGCCGAAAAGACGCAGTGTGGTCCAGAACGCGCCCCAGGGCCCCGGAGCCTGACGGCCGGCCCCGAGACCGGGCCCGTTTCTGTTCCTTGTCTTAGGCGGATTCGGCAGTTTCGCCGGCGTTCTCGCCCTCGACCACGAAGTTGTTGTAGTAATACTCGAGCCCGTCCACCAGCGCCTCCCAGGAAGCTTCCACGATGTTCTCATGCACCCCAACCGTGTCCCAGCTGTCGTTATGATCGGTGGTGGTGATGAACACGCGCACCTTGGCCGCCGCGGCTTCTTCCGGGTTGAGGACACGTACCTTGTAGTCGATCAGGGAGATGCGATCGAGGAACGGGTGATGGTCGCGCAGCGCATCGCGCAGCGCATGGTCAAGGGTCTCAACCGGACCGATTCCGACCGCCGCGCCCATGGTCTCGTTCGTCTCCGAGGTAAGGAAGATACGCCCAACGGTCTTTGAAGGAGCGTCGAGGCTCTTGAACGATTCCAGATGGTAGTTCTTGAGGTCCAGGAGCGGTTGGTAGCGGCCGATCGCCTTGCGGACGAGCATATCGAACGATGCCTCCGCGGCTTCGTACTCGTAGCCGGCGTTCTCGCGTTCCTTCAGTACCTGAATCAGCTCGCCGACCACCGGCGCGTTCTTCTCGAAGCGCCCGTACTTGTTGAGGCGGTCCACGATCGTTGATTTACCGGCAAGCTCCGAGAGCAGGACCCGGCGGTGATTGCCGACAAGGGTGGAGTCGGTATGCTCCATGAGCTCGGCCGACTTGGCGACCACGTCGGCATGCTGGCCAGCTTTGTGACTGAATGCTGCAATCCCTACGTACGGTTGGCGCTTGTCGGGTATGATGTTGGCGGTTTCGGACACGAAGCGCGCAAGGGTCGTCATGCGGTGTAGGTGCTCGGCAATCGCCGGCTTGTAGCCTTTCTTGATGACCGCGTTTGGTACGAAGACGCAGAGGTCGGCGTTTCCGCAGCGTTCACCCCAGCCGTTGACGGTACCCTGAATCTGGATCGCGCCGTGGTCCACCGCGGTGAGCGAGTTGGCGACCGCCGTCCCGCAGTCATTGTGGAAATGGCCGCCGAGCGGGGCGAGTGATTTCTGCGGAAGCGCGCTCATGATGCGCCCCACCTCGT
>PUPD01000093.1 GCA_003552985.1 Spirochaetaceae bacterium | reverse complement strand
AGTTTGCCGAGGTCGCCGGGGTCGAGCTGAAGCCCGGTGATGTCGTGCAGGAGGTCCACGGGTGAGCCGGGCTCCATCGAAGAAAGCCGCCGCACCGAAGGCATCCGGGGGCAAGTCGACTTACGCCCACCCGACCTTCGGGTTCGGCGTGCCGGCGACGTCAGACCCGCACCACTTCCGCGTGGTGATCCCGCGCGGCAACCAGGCGCCGGTGCTGATCACCGAGCACCTCGGCATGGGCTCCGAGACCATTCGCGACCAGGTGATCGACCGCGTGCGTCTGGAGCGCAGCCGCTGGACCGCGATCCGCTCTGAAGTGCAGCGCGCGTTCAATGCCCGGCTGAAGGAGCACAACCTCGCAACCGGAAGCTGGAAGGTCGGCGAGACGATGGTCGACCGCCTGCTGGGCAAGGAGCTGTGTGTGCTCGCCTGGGCGGTGGAGAAGCTGGAGCCCGAGAAGATCCGGCTGGCGGTGCGCAACTGGCTGGCCCTTCGGCCGGAGGAGCGCTGGTGGCTGTTCGGCATGACCGCCATGAGCACCGGCGGTGTGCAGGATGCCGATAGCGGCTGGCGCATGGCGCTGCGCTATGCCCTCGGCGATGTCGCCCAGAACGAGTTGCAGAAAGCGCGGGCGATCAAGCGGCTGGGGCCGTCAGAACCCGCCACGAACACGCTCGGTCTGTTCGAATGATAGATACCGCGAGACAGTCCCCGAAGCTGCAACCGCACGCCCTGAAGGACGCACCGGCGTTGATCGAGGCGGTGTTCCCGGCGCAGAAGGTGTCGTTCGAGGCGCAGCGGGAGCGCAAGGCTGTTGCGGGGCAAACACTCACGGCGTTGGGTTCGTACTGGAAGGGGCGCAAGCCACTGATCCTGGTCCGTGCGATCGTGCTCGGAATGCTGCTGCCGCAGACCGATGATCCCGAGAAGGATCTCGAGATCTTCGAGCAGTTGATGGCCTTCGATAATGCCGGGCTTGCTCGGCGGGAGCCGAAGATCACTCCGGCAGAAATCGCTCGGCGCATCAAGCTGGACAATCCCTGGGCCTTCTTCAGCTTTTCGTTCAAGGGCGATCCTGAGGACGGTGAAGCGATTAAGGGCGCGAGTTTCCCCCTGGATGTCGACGACTACCCCGGCCTGCGGATTCTCTGGCGTCGTGACATCATGGACGACGCCAAACTGGATCTGCTGGAAAAGGCGCTGGCGACGTTCCCGACCTACGAGGAGCGCGCGGGTCTCTGCAAGCGCCCGGAGGAGCTGGATCACGAAGCGCTGTACGCCCCGATCTGGCCATCGGTGAACGCGCATCTCGGTCAACTGGGCATCGAGGCCTGCTCGCATCCGGCGCTGGTCGAGCAGCTCGGCATCCTGCGCTACGGTCACCGCCCCCGCGTCGGGGACACCTTCTGCGGTGGCGGCTCTATCCCCTTCGAGGCGGCACGGCTGGGCTGCGACGTCTACGCCTCGGACTTGAACCCTGTCGCCTGCATGCTCACCTGGGGGGCGTGGAACATCATCGGTGCCGCGCCGGAGAGGCGTGTCGAGATCGAACGGGCGCAGCGCGCGGTCGCCCAGGCAGTGGATCGTGAGATCCGCGCACTCGGCATCGAGCACGACGCCCACGGTAATCGCGCCAAGGCCTACCTGTACTGTCTCGAAACCCGCTGCCCGGAAACTGGCTGGATGGTGCCGATGGCACCGAGCTGGGTGATCTCCAAGAATCGGAACGTGATCGCGAAACTCGTACCTGATTCTGCACAGAAGCGCTTTGATATCGAGATTCAAAGCGGTGTTTCTGCGAGGGAGATGAAGGCAGCCGAGCAAGGCACAGTGCGGGATGGCAAGTTAGTCTACGAGCTCGACGGTCGCAGCCACATCACCCCAATCAAGACCCTGCGCGGCGACCACCGTGACGCCGATGGCACTACCGCAAACCGGCTCCGGCGCTGGGAGAAACATGACTTCAAGCCCCGGACCGACGACGTCTTCCAGGAGCGTCTCTACTGCATCCAGTGGATCACGGGCGAGACATTGGATCAGTCGCGCAAGGAGACCTTCTTTGCCTCCGTGACCGAAGCAGATCTGGACCGCGAGCGGAAGGTGGAGGCCATCGTCGCCGAGAATCTACAGCGCTGGCAGGAAGACGGGCTGGTGCCGGACATGTCGATTGAGCCGGGGGACAAGACGGATGAGCCCATACGGACGCGAGGCTGGACGTATTGGCATCATCTATTTAACGCGCGACAGTTGCTTCTGTACGCCGAGCTAAAGAAGCGCATCGATGTGGTTATGTTACTCAGTCTGTGCCAGATGCTGAATACGAGCGCTCGTCTGACGCGATGGACCATCGGTGATGGGCCCGGCCGAAGCGGTGGAACAAAGCAAGTTTTTGATAATCAGGCTTTGAACGTTTTATACAACTACGGATGCCGAGCGTCCGTCTATTTGCTTGATCCCTTGGCTTCCACAATCGGGGGCTCGTCGATACCCGAAAGCGCACGGTTCGCACTCGGTTGCTTTCCAGCCGCAGACCTCGCGAACGATTGCGAGAGTTTCATTACTGATCCCCCCTATGCGGATGCGGTCAACTACCACGAAATCACCGAATTCTTTATCGCCTGGCTGCGCAAGAACCCGCCGGCCCCCTTCGATGAATGGACTTGGGACTCCCGCCGGGCACTGGCGATCAAGGGGTCGGGCGACGACTTCCGCCGCGGCATGGTCGATGCCTACCGCGCGATGACCGACCACATGCCGGACAACGGCATGCACTGCGTGATGTTCACCCACCAGGACACTGGCGTCTGGTCGGACATGGTCAGTATCTTTTGGGCAGCGGGTTTGCAGGTGGTCGCAGCCTGGTACATCGCGACGGAGACGACCTCAGAACTCAAGAAGGGAGGCTACGTGCAGGGAACAGTGATCCTGATGCTGCGCAAGCGCCCGCCCGGTGACCGGCCCGCCTTCAAGCAGCACATCCTGCCTCAGGTGCGCCGCGAGGTGGATGCCCAAATTCAGCAGATGCTGCACCTGAACGACGAGACCAAGGCAAAGATGGGCTCGCCGGTGTTCAACGACGCGGACCTACAGATGGCTGGCTACGCGGCGGCGCTGAAGGTACTTACCGGCTACACCACCCTCGGTGGCGAGGACGTGACCACGTTTGCGCTGCGGCCCCGTCGCAAGGGCGAAACCACCGTCGTCGACGAGATCGTTCAGCAGGCCGCCGAGACCGCGAACAGCCTGCTGGTGCCGGAGGGCCTGGAGGCCGAGACCTGGCAGGCCATCCAGGGTGTGCAGCGCTTCTACCTGCGCATGCTGGACATGGAGACCACCGGCGCGTCGAAGCTTGACAACTACCAGAACTTCGCGAAGGCCTTCCGGGTGGCCGACTACGCCGCCGTGATGGCGAGCATCAAGCCCAATGCTGCGCGGCTGAAGGCCATCCCCGAGTTCAAGCCGCGTGACCTGT
>PUPD01000184.1 GCA_003552985.1 Spirochaetaceae bacterium | reverse complement strand
TTGCGCTGCGAAAGCAGCGCGAGCTGCAGAGCGGCAGCGACACCGGGCTGCGAACCATCTACAAGATCTGCGCCATCTTCGAGCAGGTCACCGGTACCCAGGTACGCATTCATTTCGGGAATCTCCCGAGCAGCTTCGACAGTGAGCTCAATCACACTCTCTATCGCATCGTCCAGGAAAGCCTCACGAACGCCATTCGTCATGGGAAGGCCACGCTCGTCGAGCTGCAGTTCTGGATCAATCGCAACGCGCTGTTGGTGAATATCCTCGACAACGGAGCCGGCGCCACCGAAATCACCAAAGGCATCGGACTCGCCGGCATTGAGGAGCGCATCACGCGGGTCGGCGGCGTGGTTGAAGCCGGAAACGCTCCCGAACGCGGCTTTCGGCTGCATCTGGAGATTCCGCTTGTCTCCGACGGTCGTGTCTATCGCGCTCAGTACAAGGAAGCTTTGGATGACTCGCAGTACGGTTCTGATCGTTGACGATCAACAGCTGTTCGCCGAAAGCCTGCGCACCTTCATAACCAACTACGCCGACGACCTTGTAGTTATCGGACTTGCCCGGAACGGCCGCCACGCCCTGGAGCTCGCCGAGTCCCAGCCGCCGGATATCGTACTGATGGATGTGCACATGCCGGAGATGAACGGTGTTGAAGCCACCCGCCGCTTTCGAGACCGCTACCCGCAGACCAAGGTGCTTGTGCTTTCCACCTACGACGAGGATGAGTACGTACGCCAGGCGCTTACCTTTGGTGCCTCGGGTTATCTCCTGAAGGACATCTCTCCGACCGAGCTGATCGCGAGCCTCAGAGCGCTCCAGTCGGGCGTGCTGCAGATCAGCCCGCAGATTGCCGCCAAGCTCGTGCAGGGTCTGCACGATGACAGCCGCGATACGATGGAGCGCATCGCCGAGGAGTTCGAGTGGTTCGACAGCTTAACCAGGCGCGAGCGCGAGATCTTTGCGCTCATCGCCACCGGCTACGACAACGAACAAATCGCCGAGCGGCTCGGTATCGTCGAGCAAACGGTGCGCAATCACGTGAGCATCATCTACTCCAAGCTGAACGTCCACGACCGCTTTCAGATCATTCAACTCGCCAACAAGATTCGCTATCACTAGCATTGCCGCATCGCCGGCCGAAAGGCAATCGGTACAAATGTACCGAAAAATATCACCCAAAAGCAGGACTTTTGTTTCTGTCGCGCTTCCGGAAACCGGTCTACAGTTGTACATCGATCTTTAGAGATCACTACCTGTCTTAAGGAGGAAGCGGAATGAAAAGAATTGCGTTTATCGCGTTCCTGGCAGTACTCCCCGCCCTGATGTTCGCCGGCGGAGCGCGTGAGGAAGCGCGGCCGACGACGTTGACAATCAACTCCTACATGTCGGACGAGGCTCCCAAACAGGCGCTCGCCAACCTGGTCGCCGAGTTTGAGGCGGAGAATCCCGAGATCTCGGTTGAAGTCAACACGATCGCGCACGAACAGTTTAAAATCGTGCTGCCGACCTGGCTCACGAGCAGTAGTCCGCCGGACGTCGTCACCTGGTTCGCCGGCTACCGCATGCAGGCCTTCGCCGAGCGCGGGATGCTCGAGCCGCTCGATGATGCCTTCGAGGGCACCGCATTCACCGATGCGTTCCCCCAGGCGTTCGTCGATGCCTCGAGCTATGACGGGCGCGTCTACTTTCTGCCCCAGAGCTGGTACTGGTGGGCCGTGTACTACAATACCGAGGTCTTCGACGACCTGGGTCTGGAGGTGCCGGAAACCTGGGACGAGTTTCTCGCCGTAGCCGAGGCGCTGAAGCAGGGCGGCGTGCAGCCGATTGCGATCGGAGCGCGCGATACCTGGACTGCAGGCGGCTGGTTCGGCGCGCTGAACAGCGCGATCAACGGGATGGACTACCATCTCGACCTGACGATGGGGAACATCCCGTACACCGACGCCGGGGTTCGCCGCGTGTTCGAAACCTTCGCGGAGCTCAACAGCCGCGGCTACATCATGGAGAACGCGACGAGCTACAGCTGGCAGGAAGCAGCGACCCTGCTCTTCAACGGTGAGGCCGGAATGTACCTCATGGGTCAGTTCCTCTACGACGTAGCTCCATCCGAGGTCCAACCCAACCTCGACTTCTTCCGCTTTCCGACCATCGGCGACCACGGCTACGCGGTGGATACCCCAATAGACGGCTACATGATCCCGGCCAACGCGCGCAACAAAGACGCGGCGAAACGCTTCATCGCCTATCTGGCGACCCGGGAATCGCAGGAGCAGTTCGCTACCGAGCTCGGCCGCCTGGCAGCCAACCAGCACGTCGCGCCACCGGACGAAAACGCTCGCCGCGGGCTCGAGATGGTGCAGAGCGCGGTGGGAGCGATGCAGTTCTACGATCGCGATGCCCCGGAAGAGATGGCGCAGCGCGGAATGGTCGCAATCATCGAGGCGATGGAAAACCCCGACCGTATTCCTCAGATTCTAGAAGAGCTCGACCAGGACCGCGTGCGCATCCACGCCGAAGACCCCTAATCGGTTGTGAGATGCGCGCCGGCGTATCTTAAGCGGCTCCGGAGACCCGGCGGTCCGGGTTTTCGGAGCCCGCCCGGCTACGAGCCGCCCGGCCGTGGTACGTCCGGTCATAGGAGATACCGGGCCGCCGCGCTGCCAAGGAGCTTGAGACCATGAAACGACATCAACCGTGGCTTACCCCGCTGAAGTTTCTCGTGATTCCACTGGTGATGTATTCCATCTGGGTAATCGCTCCGATTCTGCAAAGCATGGTGTTCAGCCTCACCGACCGCAGCAGCATCCTGATTCAGCAACGCTACGTGGGCCTCGCCAACTTCTTCCGGCTGTTCGGCGACCGTACTTTTCACCTGGCGCTGTGGAACAACCTGCAGTGGATGATCGGCTTTATCGTGATCCCGATCCCGATCGGGCTTGCGATCGCGATGTTCTTCAACCAGAACTACCCGGGGACCAAGTGGTTCAAGACCGCGTTCTTCATCCCCATGACGTTATCATATGCGGTTATCGGAACGATCTGGGTCTGGATCTACCACCCCAACTTCGGCGCGTTGAATACAGCGCTTCGCACCGTCGGACTCTCTGAGTATACGCGCCAATGGCTCGGCGACCCGCGCTACATGACCCGAGCACTGATCGCGGTCGGAATCTGGCGTCAGGTTCCCTATGTGATGATTCTCTACGTGGCGGGACTCAAGAACGTACCGACTGAGCTCATCGAGGTTGCGATGATCGACGGAGCCAACTGGCTGCAGCGCTTCAGGAACGTGGTCCTCCCAATGCTGCGGCCCGCCACGGTCGTGGCGATGACAATCTCGATCATCGACAGTCTTCGGGCGTTCGATATCGTCTACGTCATGACCAACGCGCAGCCGCGCGCCGCGCAAGTTCTCGCGAGCTACATGTACACCTCGAGCTTTCAGTATCAGGACTACGGCTACGGCAGCGCGATCG
>PUPD01000152.1 GCA_003552985.1 Spirochaetaceae bacterium | reverse complement strand
CGCATCTTCGGTTTCAAGCACCGTGCGGTTGCGGTGCTTCAGCAGGTGCGCCGCTTCGTGAAAGAACGAGAACCACAGGTGATCGGCGGTCTGAAACCTCATGGTAAGCGCGAGCACGGCCTTGTTACGGCGAGGCCAGATCGCTGCGCCGCTTAGGCGCGCCTTCGTCACATCCGGTTCCACGACCAGCGCCACACCACCCTGAGAGAGCGCTTTCTTCGCTTCCTGCAAAAGCACGGCCGGGTCGGCGGAAAGCTTATTGCGTATCTCGCCCAACGCTGACTGCAGCCGGCCTGCGTCGAACGACGGCAGATCCCACACCTCGGCGCGATGCTCGCAGACTCGAACGTAGGTAGCCTGCGCCTTCTGTGACGCCTCATACGAGGGAGAGGAGCGAAACTGAACTGCTGTCCCGCCGTAACGGTGCTCCCATTGTCCCACGTCGGCAACCCCGAAGAACCGTAACAGCTCGGCGACCGTATCCGGCCCCACACGCTTGCTTTGAATGTACCCGCGCTTTCGCAAGTCCGACAGCGGGAACCCTTTCGCCCACTCAACCGCGCGGCCGTTGGTCTCCTCCTGTTGCATACGCGCCTTGCTCAGGCGATAGCTGCTGTCGAGATTGATCCAAAGCTCGGCACCCCCGCCGATTACCCGCTCTAGAATAAGTGCCGTCTCGGCGCTAATTCCGGCCTTCCCGCCGATGATCTGACTCACGTGCTTCTCGCTGATACCGGCTCGGTCGGCGAATTCGGCCTGCGACAACTCCTGTGCTTCGAGAAAATCGCGTAGGTGTTCGCCCGGATGGAGTACCGTCTGCGGCTCAGCCGGGACGTATTGGTTACTCATGATAGTCTCCCACGAACGTAATGATTACGCTGTAGACCCTCGCCTTATCAACACCGCCGGAATCGCGGTAGGGAACAGGCTTATCCCCCACTGTGAAAACAAGCCGCAGACTCCGATGCAGATCAACCGCGAACGTGAGCTCCGCACGCCCTTCAAGTTGGTGAAGCCGGGGCGGCGGCGTATGTGGGATCTGCGAAAGATTGGGCGCATTGATCAACTCATTGATTCGAAGCTGAAGCTTCTTGGCAGCCTGATCCCCGAGTTTCCTGCGCGCCTCCTTCAGGTCATCACATAGGCGCTTCAGCCCTTCCGAATTATAGTATACGTTCATGGTTATTATGCACCCCTTTACGTATATAGTAAAGACTCTTCTCTCGGGCCTGATCGGAATAGTCGAGCAACTCTAACATGTGAAGCGCGAATTTGCCCCGGACAGCTACGGCTTATCCCTTCCGGCAACTCTGTCTGATGTGATGCAGTTATCCATTTAGGAAGACGGCTTCGCGCGCGTATAGGTAATGGTGGTCGCCTTGCACTTCCTCTTGTTTTGGTCCATGAATCCGAGCGTGAACTCATCGTCCGGTTTCTGAAAGATGTCGAGTGCGCGGCCTAAAATGATTCGCCAGCCGGTATCGGTTTCGATCCAGCGGTCATGCTGCGTCGAATCAAACGTGAAATCGAACTCAATGTTGTCGCGGCTGAGACCCTTTTGCAACTCAGTCAGCGTGGTCGTGATCTCGTCCTCGTGATACTGGTCGGTGCTGGTCACCAAAGAGACCTTGATGACCTTATCCTGAGCATCCAGGATCTCGCAGAAACTCATGAGATTGAACACTTGGTACTGGAGCCTTATGTACGGGTCGAAAACCGTGATCTCGGTCGCATCCTTCAAGCACGGCAGAAAGAGCTTCTCATACGAGACACCGTGTTGCCCGTCAGCGATGTCTATAAGTTGTTTCCTCCGGACTACGTTGTGGATTCCCTCCTCTGCCGAGTGCGGGAAAGAAGAACGTGGGATGCCGATGGGTGCGCCAATAGCGGCGAAGGAGCGTGAGGGTGTGTTCGGGAAACGGGACGGTGCGATCCTTACCGCCTTAACCGGTGCGTGTGTTCTGTCGAGCAAAATTCCCGGCTTCCGTGATACGGCTCCCAGCTCAAGCGGTCGAGATACACAAACCGGTCTATCTTCGAAACCGAAATCTTGGCCCCGAACGCCACAGGCGTTGCCGTCTTGCCTCTGGCGATCGGGTGCACGTGCGGCTGTGAGATGCTCACGATACGTCCGCTTATTGAACGCGTCGCCGAGTCATACATCTCTCTCCGCTGCCGGTAGACCTCGGCACATACGAGCAGATTTCGATACTGCCTAACAGCTAACAAGGTGGTCAGCAGGAAAGACACACCAAATCATGTTGTATTCCGACTATTCGCCAGTAAAAACGGAGTCAGATAGATTCACAGTCCCGGTACGAGCCACAGTCGCCTCGTTTTCTTGAGCAAAAGTCTCAAACCACTCGTAATCGACGGGCAAGAAACCTCGCTCAAGCGAACGTAACTGAGAGACCTCAGTAATAAGCGAGTTCGCTTTGTCGATAATGCGTTGCAACGATACCGTCCTATCGCGCTCAATCTCGTTCAGCGCCGTAACGACCGCTGCCTCTCGAAAGCTCGATAGCCCGAAGTCATCTCTTACAGACTCAAGCTTCTTCTTCATGCGGTAAACCTCGTAGGTTTCAATACGCAGGGCGCGAGCGTCATCAAACTCCTCGAATGTATCAAAGCCCGCATCAAGAGCAGCATAAAACGTGGCACTACTAGGAAATCCGCCCGCACGAGCCGTAGAATGGTCATCAGCGGATTCAAACCCCTCACTCGCAGCCACTGTCAAATCTGCATAAGATTGGAAATCACGTTTACCGTTCCATTTGGCGAAGTAGTAAGCTACACCATCCGGAACAGTTTCCATCTGTAGCGGTAAGGGCAAGGAACGCATCCAATTGTGCTCTACGAGTCGATAGGTATCATCCAATAGCTGATACGGCGCCGAGACGTACTCATAGCTTGCGCCCAACATGTGGCTACCATCGTAGTCGTGTATACGCTCTCGGAGATACTCCGCCAGCAGTTCGACGGCGGGTTCAAGTTTGAAGTGCGGGAGGTCGGTTCCAATGATTGTACGGGTACTTCGACCTGAACCGACAGTTGTAAGCATACCCCTTGCGTTTAACGTTTCGAACAGAGCATGCTCCGTTCCAATATCGTATTCTTCACCAATCAATCTTCGGACATGTAGCTTAAGAAACGTGTCTTCAAAGTCCTCGTGCTCTAACTCCACCGGGTAAGGCAAGTAATCCGTCTGATTCGAGGGCTTCACGAACCCCATTTCCTTCGCATCTAAGAAGTCTTCATAATCCAGGAACCAGTTGTCAGCGTAATACTCATATTGTTGTTTGTCTGATACGCCTATCCGCTCAGCATGATAGAAGGCCCGTCCATCGGTAAACCCCGATTCGTTCCCTGCACGATAGTCCGAAACGGTTCGATAGAGGCTTGAGTCAAAGCCGTAAATGACGCCGTCTCGCACAAAAAAAAGAATCATCGTCTCGGGTTCATGCATCGAGCCGACCTTATGATGTCGAAAAAGCGTATTTACTTCTTTGTCTTGAGCGACGGCCTCAAATTGATCGAGATTCGATATGCTGACGAAT